>NZ_LWFF01000061.1 GCF_001635685.1 Erythrobacter sp. HI0063 | reverse complement strand
GGTTCGGCATGTCGAGCTTCATCAGGCCCAATGAATTGGTCGGCGAATGGTCCCTGGCGGAGGCGCAGGCGCTTGCAAAATTCATCGACGGAATCGGTGCGGAAGGCCTGATGCCCAAGGATTACGGCCACGAAGCGCTCGCCGCCGCGATCGCTAAAGGGCCCGGCCCGGCGCTGAACCAGATCGCCAGCGAACGCTTCGTCTGGCTGGTCGAGGATATGCGCGACGGGCGCACTCCGATGGACGGGCGCAAGCAATGGTTCGCGATGGACCCCGATGCGGACCGGATGCCGACGCACATCCTGCTCGAACGCGCGCTCGAAACCGGCGACATCGCGGGCACGCTGACCGCGCTCGATCCGGTGCATCCCGATTACGCGCTGCTGAAGGCCGAACTCGCCAAGACTCCGGCCAGCAATTCGGCCAAGCGCAAGCTGATCATGGCGAATATGGATCGCTGGCGCTGGCTGCCGCAGGATCTCGGCAAGAAATATCTGATGACCAATGTCCCCGAATATCAGCTGCGGCTGACGGTGAACGACAAGATCATCAAGAATTACCGGACCATCGTAGGCAAACCTGGTCGCACGGCAACGCCCCAGCTTGCCGAAATGGTCGAAGGGGTGATCTTCAACCCGACCTGGACGGTGCCGCAATCGATCGTGAAAGGCGAAGGGCTGGGCGCGCGCGTGCTCGGCAATCCGGCCTGGGCGCGCCGCAATGGCTATACCGCGACGCGCGCCGATAACGGCTTCGTCACCGTGGTGCAGCAGCCGGGGCCGACCAATTCATTGGGCCTGATGAAGCTCGACATGCCGAACCGCCACGCGATCTTCCTGCACGACACGCCTTCGCGCAATCTGTTCGCGCAGGATGCCCGTGCGCTGAGCCATGGCTGCATCCGCGTACAGGGCGCGCGCGAGCTGGCGATGACGATGGCGATCCTCGGCAATATGGAGAGCAAGGACGATATTCCCGGCATCCAGCAGGAGGTGCAGGATATCGCCGCGTCGGGCGAATACACCTCCTACCCGATCACCAATCAGTGGCCGGTCTACATCACCTATTTCACCATGGCGCGCGACGTCGATGGCAAGATGGCGACCTTCGACGATATCTACGACCGTGACGGTGCCGTGCTCGCGAGCTTCGACGCGCCGCGCAAGGCGAACCGCAGCCGGGTGCAGGATGAAGAGATCATTCCGCTCGAAGCGCCGGGGGCGTAATTCGGATCCGGGGCCTCGACGGCCTGAATAAAGAATTATGGGGCGGGGCGGACTTCAAGGTCGTCCCGCCTTTTTCGGTCGTGAATTACGAGGCGGCCGCTCAGTAAACGCCCGGATTGGTCCTCTCGAACGTCCCGCCGCGATCGCTGCGCAGCAGGTCGGTCTGGACGATCGGCGGCCTCACGATGCTGCCATCGGCGGCGAGGCCATAGCTGCCCGCCACCACCAGCCGCCCGCCCGACAGATCGATCAGAGCGCGATCGAACTGTTCCGGGCCCATGGCGAGGCAGCCATTGGAACGGCCGAGCCGACCCCACCGCTCGACATGTTCCGGCGTCGCGTAATCCGCCTGGTGCATCACGATGGCGCGCGGCAGAGCGTTGGAATTGGTCGGATCAAGCCCGTCGAGCCGCAGGGACGTGCCGTAGCGCCCCTTGTACCAGCTGCGCGTGAGATAGGCGCCGCGGCTGGTCGCTTCGGAGCCTTCGATATTCGAATAGCGCTTGAGCCAGCCGTCATGCTCCGAATCGGAGCCGGTGCCGTGGCTGACATGGTAGCTTTCGACGCGTTCCTTTTCGAGATCGACGAAATGGAAGCGCCGCTGGGAGGAATGGAGGCCGAAATCTGCGATCCCGACGATGTCGGTCCGCCACACGTGATTGCCGCCTTCGATGGCACGCGCGATTTCCTCGCGGGCGATCGAAAGCAGCTTGCGGTCGCGTGCGGCAGTCCCGCCGAACTGCGCAAGCGCGCCGGTCGGGGCGGCCATGACGGCGCCCGCGGCCAGAGCGCTGGTGATGAGGGTACGACGGTCCATGATCCAGGCTTAGCAGCCCCGGCGTGGCCGGGCCATGAACGATGGCGATTTGCGGCGCGCGATGCGGACGAAGCTTGTCGAAAACGCGATCAACTGCCGATGACCATACGGTCCCCTTCGATCCGCATCGTGCCCATCTCCGAAAGATAGCTCTGGCCAAGCAGCGACACGGGTAGTCCCTGCGGGACGATCACCGCGTTCAGATTTCGAATTTCATGATTGCCCAGGTCGATCGCGTCGATCGTCACGCGCACGCCTTCGACCGGGCCGCTCGCCCCTCGGGCCACGGTTTCCAGATCGGTCGGCGACCAGAATATCCCTGCGGCGCGCGCATCGTCGCCGGTCAGCGCCACGCCATTGGCCCCGGTATCGACGAGGAAGCGGATCGGACGGTCGTTGACGCCGACCTCGGCGTAGAATTGCCCGTCGGCAGAGCGCGGAACCGCGATTTCACCCGGCGCCAGATAAGTCGGCGTGGGCGAAGGTTCGGCAAAATTGCCCGGTTCGGAAAGTGTTTCGGAAGGCGGTGCGGTCTGCTCGGGGCGGGTCGCCGTGTCGATCGCCCCGCCCGGCACGAAGGCCGAGGCGATGAAGGCCGCTATGGCCACGATCAGGAGGGCAGATTCCCGCATGCCTGCCGGCATAGACCGACAGGGTTAGCGGACCGTTAAGGATATTATTCGGCGGCTTCGCGCTGATTGGCCGCATGCGGATCGAAAGCGGTCGCTTCGCCCGCTTCGATCAGTGCGGCCTTTTCCTCGACCAGCTTGACGATGTGGTCGAGCATGTCGTCGGACTGGACGTGGTGGTCGGTCACGCCGGACAGATAGACCATGTGCTTCCCCGCACCGCCGCCGGTGATCCCGATATCGGTTTCCCGCGCTTCGCCCGGCCCGTTGACCACGCAGCCGAGGACCGAGAGGCTCATCGGGGTCTTGATGTGTTCGAGGCGCGCTTCCAGTGCTTCGACCGTGCGGATCACATCGAAACCCTGGCGCGAGCAGCTGGGGCAGGAGACGACGCGTACGCCGCGGGTTCTGAGGCCGAGCGCCTTCAGAATCTCGAAGCCGACCTTCACCTCGCGTTCGGGCTCTGCTGAGAGCGAGACGCGGATCGTGTCGCCGATCCCGGCCCAGAGCAGGCTGCCGAGGCCGATCGAGGACTTTACCGTACCGCCGATCAATCCGCCCGCTTCTGTAATGCCGAGATGGAGGGGGCAATCCACCGCGTCCGCCAATCCGTGATAGGCGGCGACCGCCAGGAAGACGTCGCTGGCCTTCACCGCCACCTTGTATTCGTGGAAATCGTGGTCCTGCAAAAGCTTGATATGGTCGAGCGCGCTTTCGATCAGCGCTTCGGGGCAGGGTTCGCCGTATTTTTCGAGCAGGTCCTTTTCGAGAGACCCCGCATTGACGCCGATGCGGATGGCACACCCGTTCGCCTTGGCGGCGCGGACCACTTCGGCCACGCGCTTGCTGTCGCCGATATTGCCGGGATTGATACGCAGGCAGGCCGCGCCCTTGTCGGCGGCTTCGAGCGCACGCTTGTAGTGGAAGTGGATGTCCGCAACGATCGGGACATTCGCCGCCTTGGTGATCTTGTCGAAATGCGCGGTCGATTCGGCTGTGGGGCAGGACACGCGGATGATGTCCGCGCCCGCATCTTCGCAGCGGCGGATCTGGTCGAGCGTGGCGCCGACATCCTCGGTCGGCGTGTTGGTCATTGTCTGGACCGAAATCGGCGCGTCGCCGCCCACGGCGACATTGCCGACCATGATCTGGCGCGATTGGCGGCGCTCGATCGAGCGCCAGGGACGGATAGAGGACATGGCCCTCTTATAGGGCGGATCGCGGCGGAACTAAAGGCGTGGATCGCATGGCGGGCCCAGACGGTAGGACTTGGCCGGCGGAATGTCCTGAAATGGTCAGATGCGTTCATCCGGGCTGCGCGGCGGTCCCGATCGGTCTAGTCGGGCAGATCGGTCGCTCGATCGCAGACCCAGACACGCAGGCAACCCGCCATGACGCTTTCCGAGATTTTGAGCCAGTCGCGCCACTTCCCGACCCTGCTGCGCGATCTGATCCGCTCGCCCGCCTTCCGGAATTCCGCGCTCCTCGTCCTACCCTACGCCAGCCTGCTCGTCGGGCTCGACATCGCGACGCGCTATGGCGAGCTGACGGGGGCGCTCTTGCCCCGCGATTTCATGCTTTCGCAGGATCGCAGCTTGGGCGAATATCTCGAATACGGGCTGATGACTGCGATGGCGATCATGCTGCTGCGCATGTGGCGGCGTGACGGGTCTCCTCTCTATCTCGTCAACGCGATCCTGTTCGTGGTCCTGACGCTCGATAATGCGCTGGAGATCCATGAGGCGTTCGGTTTCTGGATCGCCCCGATCCTGCCGCAAAATCTGCCGATTTCTGCGCATCATCTGGGTGAGCCGCTGATGTTCGCCGGGATCGGCGTGCTGTGGCTGGCAGGTCTGGGTCTGGCGCTGCGCGCGGCGCGGATCGATTCGGTGCTCAATTCCCTGATCATCGTCGGCTGCATCGGCGCGACCGCGATGTTCGGCGTGGTCGAGGATGCGGTGGTGAGCTACGGGACGCACAGCGATCTGATGATCGTCACGGAAGCATTCATCGAAGATGCGGGCGAATTCGCCATGATCATCCTCGCCTTTCTGTTCACCGTGGCGATTTACGATGCGGCGCGGCGGCGGTGGCTAGCGGAGGACGGGGTCGGATCGGCCGCACGCGAGACGCGCGCAGCCGGCATGCCCTTGATGGGATCTCCCCGCGCCGTCTGAGCGAGGCCATTCCCAAACGCGGCGATCCGCGCCATGACCGGCGCATGCCTGTTCAGACCGACGATACCGAAACCGATACGCCCCTGCTCTTCGGCCGTGTGCTTGACGGGCAAGGGGGCGGCCGCCCGATCCTGTGGGACGAGGCGAAGCAATGGCGACCCGGCGCGCCGGGCGAAGTCCTGTGGCTCCATCTGTGTCGCAATCGGCCGGGCGTACAGGACTGGCTCGAAAACGCCCTGTCCATACCCGAGCCCACCGCCGAACTCTTGACCAGCGACGAAACGCGACCGCGCGCCTTTCGCGAGGGCGAGGCGCTGGTTGCGACCCTGCGGGGCATCAATTTCAATCCGGGTGCCGAGCCCGAGGACATGATCTCGATGCAGGTCTGGTCGGACGGGGAGCGCCTGATCACGCTGCGCCGTCATCCCCTCCAGACCCCGCGCGACGTGCTGGCCCAGGTAGACAGGGGCCACGGGCCGCCCGATGCCGGCGCCACCATCACGCTGCTCGCCGAGCTGCTGATCGGGCGGATGAGCCAGTCCATCGTCGATATGAACCGGGTGCTGGATACGCTGGAGGAGACCGATCCCGACGAAATGGCCGAATCGATGCTGACGCAGATTTCGATCATCCGGCGCAATTGCCTCGGCCTCAAGCGGCACATGGCGCCGCAGCACGAGGCGCTGGAACAGATCAGCCGCGATGCGCCCGCCTGGTTCGAGGACCACGATCGCCGCGAGATCGCCGAGAGCATCGCCCGGCTGCGCCGCTATCTCGACGATATCGACATCAGCAAGGAAAGCGCCGTCGTTCTTCAGGACGAAATCCGGTCGCGCAGCGCCGCGTCGAGCGAGCACGCGACCTATATGCTGACGATCGTGGCGGGCATCTTCCTGCCGCTCGGTTTCCTGACTGGCCTTCTCGGCATCAATGTCGGCGGAATGCCGGGCATGGACGATCCGCATGCCTTCTGGTTCGTGGTGGTCGGCTGCGTGATCCTGATGGTGGGCTTGGTTGCCATCTTCCGGCGCTTGCGCTGGCTGTAGATCGGACAGCTCGAACGGAAAACTCCGTTGGGACGAGAAAAGGGCGCGAAGAACCGGTCTTCGCGCCCTTTTTTGATGGAATGGCGATCAGGCGCCGGGCGGCAGCGGATCGTCGTCCGTCGAAGCGGCGGCGGGCTTGTTCGTGCTGCGCGCGGCAGGTGTCGAGCCCTTGCGAGTGCCGGACGTATCCGATGTCGAGGCGCTGGCGATACTCTCGTCCAACTCTTCGAGCTTGCGCGCGGCCCATTGCCGCCCGCCAAGCCCGAAAGCGAGAGCGAAGGCCACCGAGACGCCCGCGACCAGAATGGTCAGGGCGGTGCCGGGGATCATTCCGCCGATGCCGGTGAATTGCAGGCCCATGAAGACGAACAGCACGATGGTTGCCCATTTCACGATCAGCGCAGCCGTTCCTTCGCCGCTTTCGCCCCCGATAAGGCGCGCGAGCAGATTGGCGATGAAGAACCCGAAGGCAATCACCACCGCACCGAAGATCACGCGTCCGCCCAGTTCGAGCAATTGATCGAGAATGCTCGTCAGCTCGGGAAAGCCCAGCAGGCGAGTTGCCGCGATGGCGAAGAACAGGATGATCGCGACCTGCACCACGCGGGCGATGATGCCCGAAGCGGTGGTGGATGTGCCGACCATGCCGGTTTCCGCCAGCGCGCGATCGACACCCAGGCCCGGCAGCACTTCCTTCAGGATCTGCACCACGAACTTGCTGATCAGATAGCCGATCCCGAGCAGGATCGCCGCGCCGATGATGTTCGGAATGGCATAGAAGATCATCCGCAACATGTCCGAAGCCGGTTCGCTGATGGCGCGAATGTCCAGCACGTCCAGAGCCATGATCGCGACGAAGATCACGATCAGCGCATAGACGATGGTGGCCACGGTCTTGCTGATGGCGTGATTGCCGGTGACGGCGTCGACACCGCCGCGATTGGCCCATTTGTCGAAATCGACCGTCTGCAACGTCGTGCTCACGATGTCGCGCACGATGCGCGCCACCATCATGCCGATGAAGAAGATCAGGCCTGCACCGACCAGGCGCGGAATGAATTCGATGAAGTTTTCGAGCAGGCTGTCGATCGGTCCGGCGACGGAGCCGAGGCCGAGCACGGTGAGAATGATCAGCAGGCCGAACAGCCAGATCACGAGACCGACGATCTTACCGAGCGATTCGCCCAGCGAAGAACCCGTTCCGGTGCCGCGCTGGAAGAAGGAGATGTTGTCGACCAGCTTGGCAAAGGCCCATTGGGCGGCCTTGGCCAGCGCCCACGTAATCAGCAAGACGAGGAGCGCCAGCCCCACTCGTTCGAGCAGCATCATCGCCACATCCTGATCGTAGCGGTATCGTCCGACTTGCATGATTTTTCCCCTGTATCCCTGTCAGCAGGCGCTTGTTGGCGCTCCATGCTCCCAATCGAAATGCATGGGTGATGGCGATGGTTCCGCGTGCTATCGTCGGCCCATGACTCACAAAGCCCTCCGTTCTCTTTCGCCGCTGCCCGCCGCACTGCTCGCTCTTGCTGCCGCGCTGTCCTTTCCAAACCAGGCCTTTGCGCAGGAAACCGGGCGTTGGTCTCTGGCGATCCACGGCGGGGCGGGCACGCTGACTCGCGATGCGATGACGCCCGAGCGCGAGGCGGAGTATGAAGCCGCGTTGCAGGCGGCTCTCGATGCCGGTGCAGCGGTGTTGCGCGATGGCGGCGCGGCGATGGACGCGGTCGAAGCGGTGATTGTGCGGCTTGAGGACGATCCCAAATTCAACGCCGGGCGCGGCGCCGTCTTCACGTGGGACGGGCGCAACGAATTGGACGCAGCCGTGATGGACGGACGCGATCGCTCGGCAGGCGCGGTGACGGGTGTCACTTCGGTCAAGAATCCGATCCGCCTCGCACGCGAAGTGATGGCCGATGGCCGCCATGTCTTCCTGAGCGGGGCGGGCGCGGAAGAATTCGCACGCGATCACGCGTTGGAAACCGCAGGCCCCGAATGGTTCGCGACCGAGGCCCGGCGCGAGGCGCTGGAGCGGATGAAGGCGGAACAGGTCTCCGCGCTCGATGTGGACCGCAAGTTCGGTACTGTCGGGGCCGTCGCGCTCGATCAGAACGGCAATCTCGCGGCAGGCACCTCGACCGGCGGGATGACCGGCAAGCGCTGGGGCCGGATCGGCGATGCGCCCGTGATCGGCGCGGGCACCTATGCCGACAATCGCAGCTGCGCGGTATCCGCCACCGGATGGGGCGAATATTTCATCCGTGTCGGCGTGGCGCAGGAAATCTGCACCCGGCTGCGCCTGTCCAGCGAAACCTCGCTCGAAGACCTCGCGGAGGAGAACGAGGCAGGCGGCGATGTCCAGCTGACCGACGCGCTGGTCCAGCGTGTATCCGATGCGGTTCTCGACGAGGTCGCCGATCTCGGCGGCGATGGCGGCGTGATCGTTGTCGCGCCTTCGGGCGCGGCGATCTACAGCTTCAACACCGCAGGCATGTATCGCGGGCGCGCAACCAGCGAAGGCGTCAGCGAAGTGGCGATCTTCGGCGAGGAATAGCAGGCGGTCCGCCGCCCCCTAGCGAGCGAAGACCGCCGCAATGGTTCTGCCGACCTCCGCGAGGAGCGCTTCGGCTTGCGGGTCCATATCGTCATGGACGGCGTCGACCATGTAATAGGTCGCGAATGTCAGTGGGCCGCGTCCATCGGGAACGACGAAGCCGATATCGACATAAGCGCTGCCCATGCCTTCGATCATCGCGGTGCCCGTCTTGTCCCCGGCACGCCATCTGTCGGGCAGGTCTGCGCGCACGCGGCGCGATCCGGTTTCGGTCTTCGCCATCCAGCTCGCAAGGCGTTCGGAAACCGAGGGGGCAAGGGCATCGCCATAGAGGATCGTCGCCATCGTCCGCGCCATGGCATCCGGCGTGGTGGTGTCGTGGACTTCGCCGGGCAGGACGCGGTTGAGGGCCGGTTCGGTCCGGTCGAGGCGGCTCGTTCCATCGCCGAGCGCGCGCCACCATGCCGTGAGCGCTTCCGGCCCGCCAAGTTCGCGCAGGAGTACGTTCGCGGCCGTATTGTCGCTCGTGACCTGCGTCGCGCGCGCCAGTTCTAGGAAAGTCGCGCCCTGGCCGAGGCGGCGTGTCGTGAAGGGGGAGACCCACATCAGATCCGCTTCGCTCCAGTGCAGCAGCCGCTTGCCGTCGATCTGCCCGCGGGCCACGAGGTCGAGCACCATGGCGGCGAGCGAAACCTTGAAGCTGGAACAATGGGGGAAGCGCCTGTCACCGTTCCACGAAGCGAATGCGCCGCTGCCGGGATCGAGGACTGATGCGCCCAAAGTGCCCTCAGCGCGTTCAGCGAGTTCGGCTAGGCGCGCGTATATCTCTTCGGCCCAATAGCCAGTCTTACCTTCGGACGAATTCGTAACCGGAGCGCAGGCCAGTGCCGCCAGGCTGGCCGAAGCCGCGATCAATTCGCGTCGGCTGAGACGCCCTTTCATCCCCGCTTTCTCGCCTGCGCGTAGCTGCCGAGCAGGCGTACGCTGTTGCACTGGAATTCCAGTTCCTCCAGCGCCGCATCCATGCGCGGATCGCCCGGCGCGCCTTCCGCATCGGCATAGAACCGCGTCGCGGCGAAGCTGGCGCCCTTCTGGTAGCTTTCCAGCTTGGTCATGTTGACGCCATTGGTGGCGAAGCATCCCAGCGCCTTGTACAGCGCGGCGGGCACGTTCTTCACTTCGAACACGAAGGTCGTCATCGCGGTCTCTTGCCCGCCCGTAAGCTCGGCGGGATCGCGCGGCTCCTTTGCCAGCAGCACGAAGCGCGTGGTGTTGTCGTGCGCGTCCTCGACTGCGTCCTCCACGATTTTCAGCCCGTAAAGCTCGGCCGCCATGGGCGGGGCGAGGGCGGCGAGGTTCGGATCGCCCTTCTCCGCAACGAACGCCGCCGCACCTGCCGTATCGGCATGGCTCATCGGCACGATATTGCGCGCCAGCAGATATTCGCGCGATTGGCCCAATGCCTGGGGATGGCTGTAGGCGGCCTGGAACGGCCCGAATTCCCCGCTTTCGTTCGGCAGTGCCATCAGCGCATGCGTGATGCGCATGAAATGTTCGGCCACGATGGAAAGGCCGCTTTCGGGCAGGAGGAAGTGGATGTCCGCCACGCGCCCGTGCTGCGAATTCTCGATCGGGATCATGGCCGCGCCTGCCGCGCCGCTCCTCACCGCATCGAGCGCGTCCTCGAATCCGTAGCAAGGCAAGGGGAGCGCTTCGGGCGCGAATTGCATCGTCGCCTGGTGGGAATTGGATCCCGGCGCGCCGCCGAAGGCGATGGCGCGCATCGGATCGGCGGCGGCGGCGGCGCGCATGGAATCGACCATGGCTAGAGCGGGGGCGGGAAACTTACGCATATCCGCCTGCTATCCAGCGACGGAATCCGCCGCAAGCGGTTTGCAAGCATCCGATCCACGCACGCGCCCTTTCGGCCATGCCACTTGCGCCGCGCCCCCCGTCACACTAATGCCACCCCGAACACCTCGAAACAGAACAGATACGCGGACCTTTTCTCGCATGGACGACAAGTTCAACACTGCCGCCGGTTGGGTGCTTTTTGCAGGCATCGTCGCATTGGGATCCTCGATTGCATCGGACATGTATTTCCATGCCGATCGTCCCGAAAGCCCTGAAGAGCCCGGCTATTTCATCGACGCGCCGGAAGAAGGCGCGGGCGAGGATGCAGGCCCCGATCTCGGTACGCTGCTCGCCAGCGCCGATGCGGCGGCGGGCGAGAAGGTCTTTGCGAAGTGCACGGCCTGCCACACGATCAACCAGGGCGGGGCCAACGGCATCGGTCCGAATCTTTATGGGGTGATGGGCACTGCGATCGGCGCGCACGCGCCGGGCTTCGCCTATTCCAGCGCGCTTGCCGATCATGGCGGCCAGTGGACCTGGGAAAACATGAACGAGTGGCTGAAGAGCCCGCGCGCCTTCGCCAGTGGCACCAAGATGAGCTTCGCGGGCCTTTCCAGCCCCGAAGACCGCGCCAACGTCATGGAATATCTCGCGGCCAATGGCGGCGCGCCCGCCAAGCCCGCGCCCGCGGCGCCTGAAATTCCTGAAGAGGGCGAAGCGGTCGACGGTGCGGCTGAAGGGCCCGGCGCGATCGCAGGCGGCGATACCGGTTCCGTCCAGGCCGCAGGCTCCATGGGCGACGATCAGCCCGTGCCCAGCGAGCAGACGGCGACCACCAATGATGGGACCATGAAGGCGGGCGAATGACGCTTGGTTTCGAGCCGGACAATTCCGGCTGTCTGTAACCGGCGAGTTGCCTGTGCCGGCGGGATTGGCTTTCAGCCTCGCCCCTTGAAGCCCTGCGCGATCACATACCATTCGCTCGATCCCTTGCGGCTCGCGGGTGGCTTGGCGTGCTTGACCGTGCGGAAATGCTTCTTGAGCAGCGCCAGCAGATCGGCATCGGTTCCGCCCGCCAGCACTTTCGCCACATAGGCACCGCCGGGCGCCAAATTCTCGGTTGCGAACCAAGCGCCCGCTTCGACCAGACCCATAGTGCGCAAATGATCGGTCTGTTTATGGCCGACCGTATTGGCGGCCATGTCGCTCAATACGAGATCGGGCGGCCCGTCCAGCTCCGCTTCCAGAGCGGCGGGGGCGGCATCGTCCATGAAATCCATCTGTAGGATCGCGACGCCTTCGATCGGTTCGACTTCCAGTAGGTCGATTCCGACAATTGCCGCCTTGGGCGCGCGCTTGCGTACTACCTGGCTCCACCCACCGGGCGCGATGCCGAGATCGACGACGCGCGATACGCCCTTCAGAAGTCCGAACTTGTCGTCAAGCTCGATCAATTTATACGCCGCGCGGCTGCGATAGCCTTCGGCCTTGGCCTGCTTGACGTAAGGGTCGTTCAACTGCCTTTCGAGCCAGCGGGTGGAGGACGCGGTCCGCCCACGCGCCGTCTTCACGCGCTTGCCCATGTCCTTGCCGCTTCTGCTCATGCCGATGGTCCTTCGCCGATGTCGTGGCGCGAACGCTGCAATTGGACGCGGCTGCGTTCCCCCTCGGCATCGGCTGCGATCAGGCTGCGCAAAATGCCTTCGCGAATGCCGCGATCGGCGACTGCCAGTTCGCGCGCCGGCCAGATGTCGAGGATCGATTCGAGAATGGCGCAGCCTGCAACGACCAGATTGGCGCGATCGTCGCCGATGCAGGGCAGAGTGCCGCGCTCGGCTTCGCTCATGGTCGAAAGGCGCGTCGAGATATTTCGCATGGAGGCGGAAGGGACGATCAGCCCGTCCACCGCACGGCGATCGTATTGCGGCAATTCGAGGTGCAGGCTCGCCAGCGTGGTCACTGTCCCGCTGGTGCCCAGCAGGCGGATGCCGTCGCGGGCCTTGCGATACGAGGCAATGCGGCGCGCGAAGGGCGCGAAGCTCTTATCCACGATGTCGCGCATCGCGGCGTAGCGCGCGGCGCGCCCTTCGGCAGTCCCGTCCGGCCCCTGGACGCTGTCGGTCAACGAAACAACGCCCCAGGGCACGCTCATCCAGTCGAGAATGCGCGGGACGGGGCCGCCCGGTTCGATCAGGACCAGCTCGGTCGATCCGCCGCCGATATCGAAGATGACCGCGGGGCCTTTGCCGTCTTCCAGAAGGATATGGCAACCGAGCACAGCTAGGCGTGCTTCTTCCTGCGCGGAGATAATGTCGAGCACGATGCCCGTTTCCTCGCGCACGCGTTCGATGAAACGTTCGCCATTGGCGGCGCGGCGACAGGCCTCGGTCGCGACCGAGCGGGCGAGATGGACGTTGCGCCGTCTGAGCTTTTCCGCGCAGACATGCAGCGCCGCGAGCGCCCGATCCATCGCGACGTCGGATAGCCGCCCGGATGCGGCCAATCCTTCTCCGAGGCGTACGACCCGGCTGAACGCGTCGATGACCGTGAAATTCTCGCCCGATGGGCGCGCGATCAGCAGGCGGCAATTATTGGTGCCGAGATCGAGCGCGGCATAGGCCTGGCGTCGCGGCCCCCTGGCACGCATGGCCGCCGGGAGCGGTGCAATAGAGCCGGGGCGCGCGTCGCGGCGCTTGTGTTCGGGCTGGGCGGGGCGCTTGTAGCGGAAATCGGCTACCTTGCCGGACGTGCCGCCCCTTCGCTTGCCAGCCCCTGATTTCAAGTCCGGCGGAGGAGCGTCCGCCATAAGTCGTGTCTTTCCAATATCCTCCCGCACCGCGAGCTGCGACGCGGGGACCTGACGAAGATGCTACAGGCGAAGCGCGACAAGGGCAAGCCGCGGTGGGATCGCAATGAGATGGACCCTCTTGACCGCTCGACGCCGTTTTCCTAATGGCCCCGCTCGCATCGCTTCCCGGTGGGATTAACCCGCCAGGCAGCCCCGGTGCCGATGCCCCGTCGTCTAATGGCAAGACTACGGACTCTGACTCCGTCAATCGAGGTTCGAATCCTCGCGGGGCATCCAGTTTCGGCTCAGTAGATCGACAGCGCCGGTCAGGAAGACTGCGCATCGCCTGTATCCGAGACTATTGCCTAATGATCGCACGCTTTTTCGGGCCATAGACCCCGCATGTCACGCTTGGAAAATGTAGCAGCAACGATGCCGGGATCGCTTGCTGGCTATCGGAGGCGTTAACATTAAGCGGCCCGAAGGCCGCGAATTGACGCGCTAGTCCGCAGTGCGCGGCATGGTATCGATCTGTGGGGCCGGCGATGGCAGCTTCGGTCGTCGCATTCAGAGCCAGCATATTGGTCTGACTCGCCAAATCATGGATCGTGTCCGAAAAGGTGACAATCCCGGCGGCGCGATCCCGTCATTCCTTCAACGGATCGTGCGCGGTGCCAGCGGTTTCATTGGCATTCTCGCTCAATTGCACCTGTTGCGAGACTGCGGCCGCAATGGTCGAGATCGACGAGGACAGCTCGCTCGCGTGCTTCGCAAGATCGCGAATTGCTAAATATCGTCGAATGGCGCAGCTTCGGGGCAGGAGGAACGCGCGGCCGGACGCCATCCGGTCGTGCAGCAGATATCTCACTCCATCCGGTCCGTGACCGCGTTTTTCATCGGTTAGGCGGCGCGGCACGCCTTTTGTGGGCCGCACCGCCTCTTGAACGGACTATTCCTCGTCGTAACCGCCGCCTTCGTCCATAAGCTGCTGCATCAGATAGACGTGTTGCAAGGCCAGCAGCTTGGCGCGCTGATCGTTATCGACGCCGCCCGAATGGCCGCCGGTCATGTCCTCGTAATAGTAATAGGCCTGGCCCTGCGCGCTCATCCGGGCCGCCGCCTTGCGCCCGTGGGCGGGGTGGGTGCGGTCGTCGGCGGTGCTGGTGATATAGAAGGGCGTCGGGAAATCGGTGTCCTGGGTCAACTTCTGATAGGGCGAGTACGGCTCGATCCAAGCGCGCTGCTCCGCAATGCGCGGATCGCCATATTCGCCGATCCACGATGCGCCGCGCCCGATCTCGTGATAGCGCAGCATGTCGAAGAGCGGGATCTGGACGATTGCCGCATTATAGAGGTCGGGGCGCTGGGTGAAGGCGGTGCCGACCAATAGGCCGCCCTGGCTGCCGCCCTGAATGCCGAGATGCTGCGGGCTGGTAATCCCGCGCTTTACCAGATCTTCGGCGATGGCGATGAAATCGTCCCAGGTGCGCTGCTTGTTCTCGCGGATCGCGGTCTGGTGCCACTCGGGGCCGAATTCGCCCCCGCCGCGCATATTGCCGAGCACATAGGCTCCGCCGCGCTCCAGCCAGAGCTTACCCGTGGTGCCGAGATAGCCGGGAAGGCGCGGAACCTGGAAGCCGCCGTAACCGGACAGCAGCGTCGGCGTGGTCCCGTCCATTGTCATCCCTTCGGGCTTGACCACGAAATAGGGGATGCGCGTTCCATCCTTGCTGATGGCCTCGAACTGTTCGACCTCCATCCCCTCGGCCGAAAAGCGCGCAGGGCTGGTCTTGAGCACTTCCGGCGCGCCGCTGCCGTCCGAATAATAGAGCGTGCTGGGCGTCAGGAAGTCGGTGACCGAATACATGATCCGGTCGCTTTCATTGTCCGACGCGGCGACGCCGACCGTGGCGTTATCGGGCAGGGCGACGCGGCGGCTGGTCCATTCGCCGTCCTCGTAATCGAATTTGAGGACCTGGCCGCGCACATTGTCGAGCAGGTTCACGAACATCGAATTGGCGGTGATCGAGGCGCCCTGCTTGGTCTGGCGCTCGGCAGGCGCCCAGACCAGGGATTTGGCCGCGCCATTGGGATCGGCCTTCCATTCCGCGAGATCCGCGGCGACGATCGAATCTGCCGGGAAAGTGGTGCCGCCGACCGTCCAGGGCACGTCGGTGCTGAACAGGACATGCCCGTCGACAATCCCGAACAGGCCGGATTTTTCCGGCATGTCGAGCCGGGTCCAGTCCTCGCCCTGTTGCAGGTAATAGGCACGCTCGTGGAAGCTGAGGCCGCGATAGGCGGCGCGGGCCTGGACCGTCCCGGTCGAATCGCGCAGCAGGATCGCGCCCGCCGACACGTCGAACGGCTCGCCGCGGAAGATCTCGGGCGCGTCCTCGATCGGCGTGCCGCGTTTCCAGAGGCGAGTGGTGTACGGATAGAGGCTTTCGGTCAGCGTCCCTTCGCCGAAATCGCGGCTGACGAGCAGTGTATCCTCGTCGATCCAGCTGACGCCGCCCTGACTTTCGGGCAGGCGGAACCCGCCATCGACGAATTGCCGCGTTGCCACGTCGAATTCGCGCATTTCGTTCGCGTCCTTGCCCCCATCGGACAGGCCGACCATGCAGCGATTGCCTTCGGGCGGCAGACAGTTGAACCCGGCGAAGACCCATTCGCGGCCCTCCTCGCGCGCCAGCCTGTCGATATCGAGCACGGTTTCCCATTGCGGGTCGTCGGTGCGATAGCTGTCTAGCGTGGTCAGGCGCAGCACGCCTTTGGGATTGTTCGCATCCTGCCAGAAATTCATCAGCCCGTGCGGGGTGAAGCTGACATAGGGAATGCGATCCTCGCTATCGAGGATGGCAAGCGCTTCGGCCTTGAGCTCGGCAAAGCGCGGGTCTTCGCCCAGTGTCTGATCGACGCGCTCGTTTTCCGAGCGGACCCAGGAAAGGGCGGGCACGCTGCGCGCCTCTTCCAGCCAGATGAAGGGATCGTTTTCGCTTTCGAACGGCGCTTCGGCGTCTTCGGCCATGGTGCTGGTCTCCTGTGCCCGCAGCGCTTGCGGACCCATCTGTGTCGCCATGGCTGCTGCCAGCGCGAGCGCGGAAATCGTGTTTGTTTTCATGATAAACCCCTTACCCGAACAGTCGCACAGATCGTGCGGCGGGATCGCCGCGGGGGCAAGGCGAAACTCGACGAAGATACCATCCAGGCGGTCGGGTGACGGGCGCGCCGCTACCCGGGCCCTGTCAGAAGTCGGCGGAGATCGAGGCTTTTACAGCGCGCGGGCCGCCTTGCAGCAGAGCGGGAGAGAAGGCGTCGAACGCACTCGCCCAATAGCGCTCGTTGGCGACGTTATCGACCGAGAGGCGAACGGTCACCGGCGTCTCGCCCGCCGCGAAGACATAGCGCGCGCCGAGATCGAAACGCGTCCAGTTGTCGAGCTCCAATGTGTTGGCCTGGTCCACCCATTGTTCGCCGGTCCGGACCACTCGCCCGGTCAGCGTGAGGCCGGGGACGAAGCCCAGATCCCATTCGACATTCGCATTGGCAGTGTATTCGGGCACGCCCGCAACTTCGTTGCCGTTCACGAATTCGGTATCGGTCAGCGCCGCGCCGCCGATCAGGCGCAGGCCGGGTGCGATCTCGCCATTGGCGGTAAATTCGATCCCCTCGTGGCGCTGATTGCCGAGATAGCCGAAGCTGCCATCGGGCAGCACGCCTTCGCCCGGCCGCTCGATGCGATAGGCGCCGAGGGTGAGGAACATGCCGCCGAGACCGAGCTTCCCGCCGATTTCGTACTGGACCGACTTACGCGGAGCGAGCGACTGGCCGAAATTGGTGGTGGGGTTGTTTGGATCGACCGGCACGCTCGGCCCCTGCTGGAGCGCTTCGATCCGGTTGGCGTAAAGCGACAGGCGCTCCACCGGCTTGATCACGATACCGGCGACGGGCGTCACCGCGTTCTCGTCGTACAACGTACCCGGTGATCCGTCGTAATTGGTATTCTCCTGTCGAATGGTCTGGAGGCGCAGGCCGCCGGTCAGGAGCACGCGATCGCCGAACAGGCCGATCGTGTCGTTGGCAAAGGCGCTCCACAGCGTGGTGCGCGCGGTCGGATTCGGATCGTCGAGATCGCCGCCGACGAAGCCGGGGCCGATGGGTTCGGGCACTTGCGGCGTCGCATAGAGATTTGTGGCGTAGCCGGGCAGGAAGTCGAAGGCGGTGCGGAAGACCTGCCAATTGGCGTTGCCGCCGAAATTGAACTCGTGCGTGATCGTGCTGCCCAGCTTCACACGAAGGCCTGCCTCGATCGCTTCGTTATTGGTGGTGGCGGGCACGAACAGGGCCGAGCCGGAGGCTGCGCCGGTTGCCGCGTCGTTCACGGTGATGCCGCCATACAGTCCCGCTTCCTTGCCATCGCGTGCGCCGCCGCGCGCATAGAGCAGCGCATTGTCGGCAATATCGTATTCGAGGCTCAGGGTCCCGAACACGTCGCGCAATTCGCTATAGGTGAAATCCTGCGCGTAATTGGCGTCCGCTTCGGGAACGCTCGGTACCGTGGCCGTCGCGACCGTCACCTTGGGGCGCAGTGCGTCGACGCGGACTTCCTGAAACGCAAGGTCGAGCACGGCGCGGAATGGCCCGCTATCGTAATCGAGCGCGCCGCCGATCACGGCGGTGCGGCGATCCTCGCGGTCGATTGCCGTTTCGCCATCGCGATAGGCGCCGTTGACACGCAGGCCCCATTCCCCGCTCGCTCCGAACCGGCGCGAGATATCGACCGCACCGCCGAAGCGCGCGCTCTCTTCCGCGCTGGCGGTGACGCGAACGAAATCGCGCGCCTGCGCCCGCTTCAACACGAGATTGACGTTGCCGCCCAGGCCCGATCCGCCCGGCGCGGCCCCGTTCAGGAATGCGCTGGCCCCGTTCAGCACCTGGACGCTGCCGAACAATTCGGGCGCGACGAGCTGGCGCGGGCCGATCCCGTAGAGCCCGTTCACGCCGACATCGTCTCCGAACAGGCTGAAGCCACGCACGATGAATTGTTCGGCGGCGTTGCCGAAACCGTACGTTGTGCGGATGGTCGGATCGTTTTCCAGCACGGCACCCAAAGTCTGGGGCTGCTGGTTGCGGATCAGGCTCTCGTCATAGGAGCGCAGGTTGAAGGGCAGATCCTCTGCAGGTTTGTCGCCCAGAACGCCCGCCTGGCCGCCATTGACCACTTCGGTCGCGTTGCGAGCTTGCGCGGTGACGACGATCTCTTCGACCTGCTCGGTAGCCTCTTGCGCATGCGTCGCAGTTGCAAGCGATGCGATCAGGGCGAGCGAAGAAATGCGGTAAGCGAGTGCCATGAGGGAAGATCTTTCTAGCGATTTGACTGAGAGCGGCGGCGTGCGAGCGCCCCGATGATAACGAGCGGTACAAGGCCAAGCAGGACCCAGCAGATAAGATCGCGGATGCCGTCGCCGGTCAGGCCGGAGATCAGGCCTAGCAGGCTCGCAAGGGCAAGAGCGAGCGGCCAGGCGAACACTTGCGCGTTGGTGCGGCGACGCATGATGCGGCGCGGACGGACCGGATCGGGCGAAAAGTGGATCATGCGCGGACCTTCCTGAAACCGCCCGATGCGATTTCCTCGATCCGGCGGTCCAGCCCGCCGGGGCGACGGCGCAGCCACAACAGCACACCGGTCCACAGCACCCAGATCGTCGCCAAGGTCAGCACCGCCCAGATGATCTTGAGCGGAAGGCCGCCGTAATCGCCGAAATGCAGCGGCTTCGACATCATCAGCGCCTGATTGAGCGCAGGCATGGTGCGCGCATCGGTCAGCTCGCCGGTTTCGGCATCGACCAGCGCCGGTGTGAGGAGGTTTTCGGTCAGCGGGCGATCGCCCTGAAAGAAGATCGCATAATGATGCCCGCTCGACCAGTCGCCACCGGGAAAGCCGATGAATTGCGGGCGGCGACCGGGAAGGGCGGCTTGCGCCGAGGCCATCGCCGTGTCGAGCGAGCCATAGCGTGACGGCGGCAGGGGCGCTTCGCCCTCATAAGCGGCGGCCATCGCGGCGACCTCGCCATCGCGCCAGCTATCCGTCAGCGGATCGGCAAAGGCATTGATGGCACCCGTCAGCCCGATCACTGCCATCCAGGCGAGAGCGACGATACCGATCAGATTGTGCTGGTCCAGCCGCTTCACCCGAGGGCTCCGCTCGGTCCGCACGGTTCCGAAGGCGATCCGCCGCATGAAGGGAGCATAAAGGACCGTGCCCGAGATGAGCGCGACCACGAAGAGCAATCCCATCGCGCCCAGAACCCACATGCCCGGGAGGCCGAGAAACATGTCGGTGTGAAGCTGGAGGAGGAAATCCATCAGCGGATTGCCCGGCGCTGGCCCCAGCGAGGCACCGCTCGCGCGGTCGAGGAAGAGCAGGCTCATATCCTCGCCCGCCGCGTCGGGGGTGGGGCCGGTGGTGACAGTCAACAGCGGAGAATCGGGGCTGAAAGCCATGAACAACGGTACTTCGCCGGGCCGTTCGGCCAGAGCGGCGGCGAGCATCCGGTCGAGCGGGAGGCCCCCTTCGGCAGACGGTTCGCCCGTCAGCGCGTTCGCGGAATCCGCGCCCATCGCGATATCGATCTCGTCGTGAAAGATCAGCGGCAGGCCGGTCACGCACAGCATCAATAGGAACACGGTCGGGATCAGACCGCTCCATTTGTGGATCAGATACCAGATCTTGATCGTCCCGCGCGACATGGTGAGGCGGCTAGCCGGGCTGGCCTAGCCCGTCAATGCGAATAACTCGCAATAGCAGAATATACGATCAGCGCTCGATCACATCGCCCGACATGGGGGCGAGCTTCGACAGGAAGCGGTTCTGCGACCGGAAATCCACGCCTTCTTCGCGCATCGCCTTTTGCAAATTCTCGACCAGCGCGTTCATGTCGCCCCGCGTGGTGCCCATGCCGGAATGCGAGCTTTCCATGTCCCGCCCGGTATAAGTGCAGCCCGCGTTGAGGATGTAGCAGAACTGTTCGAACAGGACGCGCCGCAGGCGGACCATGTCGTGCCCTTCGAACACCGCGGCGATGCGCGGGTCGGCGGTGTTGAGCGCGACCAGGCGATCGGTGATGCGGCGAATACCGTCCTGACCGCCGAAGGCGCGTGCCATCGCATCGCCGGAGAAGGGCTTGGCCCCGGCATTGGCGTTGCTCTGTCGATACTCCTCTACCGGCAGCTCGCCCGTCACGGGATCGCGCTCGACCTTCTCGACGCCGAATTCAGCATCCCAGTCGACATCCTCGGCAGGCGCCTGCTGGAAGAGGAGAGCAAGGGCGATGGTGGCGGCATTCGATAGCATGCGAAAATTCCAGTCGGATCAGAAGGCCAGCTGGGCCTGGAGAAATGCGCCGCGCTGGTCTTCGAAGGTCGCGATCGAGCCGAGATCGGCATAGGCGGCGGTGAGCGTGAGAAAATCGGACGGCGCGTAGGCGGCGAACAGGTCCATCCAGTCGTCTTCACCGAGGCCCAGATTGTCCGGCTTGGTGCGAACCTCCGCGCCCACGACCGCGCGACGCGAAAGCTGATAGGCGAGCGAGCCTTCGAATTGGAGCGAGTAGTCCGGGTTCGATGCGCTCCCGAACCCGAGCAGCCCCGTCTGGTTCGCCTTGGTCAGGCGCACGGCTCCGCCGAGCAGAATGCTTTGCGCCAGCAGAAGCTTGGTCGCGGAAAGCGAGATATCGGTGCCGCTGTCGTACAAGGCACCGACCGCGCGCACGATGTCGCCATCGCGGTTGCGCTTGTGCTGCACGGAAAGGCTGACCTGCGGCAGCAGCGGGTTTCCGTATACCACGTCGCCGAACAGGCGCAGCTTCGCGCCGAACACGTCCTGATCGAACGTGAAACCCTGTCCCAGCCCCAGCGCCGCGCCGACATCGCGCGTGTCGAAGCGCTGCCGGGCATAGGACAGCTCGATCCGGTTGGCATAGCTCACGCCCGCGCCGAAACTCTGCCAGTCGAAATCCGGCAGCAGCACGGCGGTCGCATGGACGCCGCCGCCGAGGCCGCGCTCCTGCATCCCGGCGAGGATGGCCCAATTGGCGATGCCCCCGCCGCTGGCGCCTTCGAGGCTCGCGATACCGTTGGTCAGCAGCAATTTGCGCGAATAGCCATCGGTGAAGGACGGCATGTCCAGAGGCTGAGTCGGCCCGGCGCTCTCATCCGAATACGCAAATTGCGTAGCGCGCGTGTCATTCGAAGAACCGAGCTCCGCCATCGTTTCGGGCGGCGTGGCCGCTGCGTCGAACGCGGTCGGCGAAGGCGCATCGAAGCCATCGCCGAAGCTCGACGTATCGTAGGCGATCCGGGGCTCCGAAGCGTGGGCCACGGATGCGCAGAGGAAGACGGCAATCGCTGAAGCAGAGGGGAAAAGGCGATGCATCATGGCCGCCCTTTCCCATGGAATGGTTAAGTTTCTATCAAGGCTGACAGCAGGGAATCTTAAGGATTTTCGTGATAGTGCGGGGTCATGTTCCGTATCCTCTCCGCCCTCGCCGTTCTGATCGCCATTCCGCTCACTGCCGCCTGGGCTGCGTCGAGCGTGCCGGTGCGCGTGCAGATCGTGGATGCCAAGGGCGTGCCCGTACGCGATGCCGTGGTCGAGATCGATGCGGCGGGGCCTGAAACCGGGCGGATCACCTTCCCCTGGCGCATGGCGATGGCGCAGCGCAACGAACAATTCGTGCCCGGTACGCTGGTGATCGCGCGCGGCAGCACGGTGGCGTTCCCCAATCTCGATACGGTGCGCCACTCGGTCTACAGCTTTTCGAAACCCGCACGTTTCGAGATCGACCTGTTCGGCCGCGATCAGACGCGAACGCAGAAATTCCCGATCGCGGGCGCGGTCGCGCTGGGATGCAACATCCACGATCAGATGCGCGGCTATATCCGCGTGGTGGACACGCCTTACGCAGGAAAGACCGACCATAACGGCATGCTCGCACTCGACGCCGTGCCGAGCGGCGCGGCCAAGATTACGGTTTGGCACCCACGCCTTCGCGCTCCGGGCAACGAAATGCAGCGCGCGGTTGAGATTTCCGGCGGGTCCAACCGCCACCGCCTCGCGGTCACTCTGAGATGACGAGAGCTCTTTTCGGTCGCGTGCCGAACTTTCGTTTCGGCACGCTGCGGCTTCGCATCGCCGTACTGTTCACCATCCTGTTCGCGGCCGTCATGGCCGTCGTCATGCTTCTGGTCAGCCAGAGCATCGAGCGTTTCGGAGAAAAGGCTGCCTCCGGAAACCTGAGCGCGAATGCAAAAGTAGTCGACGAAATCCTCGATCTGCGCGCACGCCAGATGCTCGGCTCCGCCGATGTCCTGTCGCGCGATTTCGGATTTCGCGAAGCAGTCGCCACCGGGGATTCCGCGACCATAGCGAGCGCGCTGCGATCGCTGCGTTCGCGCTCGCAAAGCGGCTCCGCCTTCGTGGTCGGCCTCGACGGTTCGCTGGTGGAAGACGGCAGCGGCCGATACCCGCCGGTGGACACCATCTGGGGGCCGCTGGATGATGGGGGCCGGAAGGGCCTGATGCGGTTCGGCAACGATTTTGCGCTCGCCGCCGCTTCACCTATCGAAGTGCCCGACACCGTCGGCTGGCTAGTGGTCACGCAGCCGCTCGATGCGAGGGAAATGGATCGACTGGCCGAATTGGGAGGGGTCGATATGCGGGCGCGCGTCTCCGCCCGGTCGGATCTTCCTGAATGGGCCCGTGGCACGCAGGACGGGGAAATCCTCGAAGGGCGGGGCGAGAACGATCATCTCTATCACATCTCGCGCCTTCCCGCGCTGCAGGACGGAATCGAACCGCGCCTGGTGCTCGAACATTCGCTGGGCGAAGCGCTCGCCCAATACGCCTCGTTGCGGTATCTGCTCGCCGGGGTGATCGCTGCCGGTTTGGCGCTCGTCATCGCGCTCGGCTTTCGCATCGCCAGTGGCATAACACGGCCGCTGAACCGCCTCGACGTCGCGGTGCGAAAATTCGCTCGCGGCGAAGACGCGACGCTCGCCGTCGAAGGCGAGGACGAGATCGGGCGATTGGCGACCAATTTCAACGGAATGGTCAAGGCGATCGCCGAGCGCGAGCGCGAGATCATCCATGTCGGCCTGCATGACGGGTTGACCGGGCTGCCCAATCGCAAGCTCTTCGTCCAGCAATTGGACGAGGCGCTGTCCTTGCGCAAAGACGACGATCGCGTGCTCGTCGCCTATGTCGATCTCGACGATTTCAAGGTCGTCAACGACACGATGGGCCATCCCGCCGGTGACGCGCTGCTGCGCGAAACCGCCGCCCACCTTCGCAAGCAACTGCCGCAAGCCCGCATCGCGCGGTTCGGCGGAGACGAATTCGCCGTGCTGATCAGCCACATCGAACCGCACAGCAATCTCACCGCCCTGGCCGACGAAATCCAGGCCTGCTTCGAACGCCCCGTCGATCTCGGTGGGCATCAGGCGGTGAGTTCGGCCAGCATCGGCATTGCCATTGCACCCGGCGACGGTGAGGACGGCATTACCTTGATGAAGCACGCCGATCTTGCGCTGTATCGTGCCAAGCGCGACGGCAAGGCCAACCATCACTTCTTCGAACCCTCGCTCGACGAGCAGGCGCGCCGACGCCGCGAGATGGAACTCGATCTGAGGCTCGCGATCCGCGATGGCGGGTTCGAACTGTACTTCCAGCCGCTTTACGACCTGCGTGCAGACCGGTTGCAGGGCTTCGAGGCCCTGATCCGCTGGCCGCACCCGACGAAGGGTATGATAAGCCCGGGTGAATTCATCCCGTTGGCGGAAGAGACCGGCCTGATCCTGCCGATCGGCGAATGGGTGCTGCGCGAAGCCTGCCGCATCGCGCGCGACTGGCCGGACGAGCTTTCGGTCGCCGTGAATATCTCGCCCAAGCAATTCCTTGCTCCCGGCCTTGCCTCCACGATCATGCAGGCTCTGTCCACGACCGGTCTCTCGCCCAAACGGCTCGAGCTGGAAATCACGGAAAGCGTCTTCATCGCCAATGTCGATAAGACGCTGGGGACGCTCCATTCCCTGCGCGATGTCGGCGTCAGGATCGCGCTCGACGATTTCGGCACCGGCTATTCTTCGCTCAGCTATCTGCGCAGTTTTCCGTTCGACAAGGTCAAGATCGACCGCAGCTTCGTTCAGGATCTGGCGGGCGAGGGCAATGCCCACGCAGTCATCCGCGCTATCACGACGCTGGCGGAAGCGTTGGGAATGGATACGCTGGCAGAAGGCGTTGAATTGCCCGAACAGATGGAGATCCTGCGCCGCGAAGGGTGTCAGTACATCCAGGGATACCTGCTCAGCGAGCCGCTTCCGATGACAGGCGTCACCGAGCTCTTCCGCGAAATGGCGCACGACAAAAAGCGGCGCGCCATCGCCTGATTAAGCCGAGCCGCGGCAGGTGAACCCTTCGGTTGTAGAGCGAAGCGCTTGCCCAGGGGCCGCTTGCGACCTATCGCCGCGACGATGAAAAACGACACGACAGACAAGACCGAGCGCGATCTGAGCGATCGCAAATTCTATCCTGCCGAAGAAGAGGCGAAGTTCGAGAAATCGCAGCCGCGCCAGACGCCGCAGACCGCGCATCCCGCCTACAAGCTGGCATTCCAGGACACCGAATTTCTCCTGCGCGAAGAATTGCGCCCGGTCCGCTTCCAGCTCGAGCTGCTGAAGCCCGAAATGATCCTCGATGAAGCGGGCGTAGGCTCCACACTAGTGATGTATGGCAGCGCCCGCATCCCGCCGCCCGAAGCCGCGGAGACGGCGCTGGAAGGTGCGAAGGACCTGCCTGAAGGCGAGCGCCGCGTCGTCGAAAGTCTGGTCGCGAAGAGCAAATATTATGCCGAGGCGCGCAAGCTCGCCAAGATCGCGACCGAAAAGTCGATCATCGAGAACGGCAAGCGGCAATTCGTCGTCTGTTCCGGCGGTGGCCCCTCGATCATGGAAGCCGCCAATCGCGGTGCGAGCGATGCGGGCGGCGAAAGCGTCGGCCTCAACATCATCCTGCCGCATGAGCAGGCGCCCAACCAATATGTGACACCCTATTTATCGCTGAACTTCCACTATTTCGCGCTGCGCAAGATGCACTTCCTGCTGCGCGCCAAGGCGGTGGCGGTGTTCCCGGGCGGGTTCGGTACGTTCGACGAGTTCTTCGAGCTGCTGACCCTGATCCAGACCGGCAAGATGAAACCGATGCCGATCCTGCTGTTCGGCAAGGATTTCTGGACTCGCGTCGTCGATTTCGAGGCTCTGGCTGAGGAGGGGACGATCAACCACGCCGATCTCGACCTGTTCCGCTGGTGCGAGAGCGCCGAGGATGCGTGGGAGCATATCGCGGATTTTTACGACCTGAAGCGCTGAAAGCGCGTCCGGCTCAGTCGGAGGGAGCCTCCGCCAGCCTGCGTACAGCCTGATGGCCCAGCGGGCCGTGCCCGGCACCGAAGCCGGGCGCGTTCTCGATCGCCGCGAAAGTGAAGGCGCGCGCCATCCGAACCGCGTCGGTCAAGGGCAGGCGATGCGCGAGCATGGTGGCGAGCGCTGCCGAAAGGGTGCAGCCCGTCCCGTGCGTGTGCCGCGTTTCGAGCCGGGCGTGGCCGAAGCTCGCGATCTTGCCGCTGGGCGCGAGTACGCGGTCGAGCACCTGATCGCCGGTTTCCGCATGGCCGCCCTTGGCCAGCACCATGACATCGTGCCTGCTCGCCAGATCCAGACCCGCATCGACGATCGCGTCTTCGGCCGGTTCGGTGCGCCCGGTCAGCGCGGCGAGCTCGGGAATATTGGGCGTGACGATCGTGGCGATCGCCATCAGCTCGGCAAATCCGGCGATCGTCGCCTCGTCTGCCAGAGCCGCTCCGCTGGTCGCGACCATGACCGGATCGAACACGATCGGCCCAGCAAAGCTGTCCAGCCGACGGGCGAGGGCTTGCGCCGTCGCAGGCGAGCCCAGCATGCCGATCTTGATCCCATCGGCACCGATATCGTCGAGGCAGGCGTCCACCTGCGCCATCACGAAATCCGCATCCAGCGCCTCGACCGCGTGGACGCCGAGAGTGTTCTGCGCGGTGACGGCGGTAATCGCGCTCATGCCGTAACCGCCCAGCATAGCGATGGTCTTGAGATCGGCCTGGATTCCGGCTCCGCCCGAAGAATCGGACCCGGCGATGGAAAGAATGCGAGGGGGCGGGGAGGATGTCACGCGGCTGCGCGCACCGCGTTGCAGACATTGTCGACCACGCGTTCGACCTGTTGGGCATCGTCCCCTTCGGCCATTACGCGGATCAGCGGTTCGGTGCCCGAAGCACGGATAACGAGGCGGCCTTTTCCGGACAGCTCGCTCTCGGCTTCGGCGATTGCGCGTTTCACGCCGTCGGCATCGAGCGGAGAACCGCTTTCGTAACGAACGTTCTTGAGCAGCTGGGGTACGGGATCGAAGACATGCAGCAATTCGCTTGCCGGCTTGCCCGACCAGACCATGCTGGAGAGGACGCGCAGCGCCGCGATCGTCCCGTCTCCAGTAGTGCCGTGATCGAGCAGGATCATGTGACCCGATTGCTCGCCGCCGACATTGAAGCCACCTTCCTTCATCCGCTCCAGCACGTATCGGTCACCGACCTTCGTGCGCTCCAGCGTCAGGCCGCGCTCTGCCAGATGGCGCTCGAGCCCCAGATTGGACATCACGGTGGCGACCACGCCGCCTCCGGTCAGAACACCCTTGTCGGCCATTCGATCGGCAATCAGCGCCATGATCTGGTCGCCATCGACCGTGCGCCCCTTCTCGTCGACGACGATCAGGCGATCGGCATCCCCGTCGAGCGCGATGCCGATATCCGCGCCGACTTCGACAACCTTGGCCTTGACCGCGTCGAGCGCGGTGGAGCCGACGCCGCGATTGATGTTCGTGCCGTTGGGTTCGACGCCCAAAGTGACGATTTCGGCCCCAAGCTCCCAGATGGCGGAAGGCGCGACATGGTAGGCGGCACCGTTGGCGCAATCGATGACGACCTTGAGATCGTCGAACCGCATGGCCGGGCCCACCGATTGCTTGATCGCGTGGATATAGCGCCCGCGCGCATCCTCGATCCGGCGCGCCCGCCCGATTTCGGGCGCATCGGCGAGAACCGGCTCCTCGTCCATCAACGCTTCGATCGCCAGCTCGTCTTCGTCCGAGAGCTTGAAGCCGTCGGGGCCGAAGAGCTTGATACCGTTGTCTTCGTAGAGATTGTGACTGGCCGAGATCATGACGCCCAGATCCGCCCGCATCTCGCGCGTCAGCATGGCAATGGCAGGGGTTGGGAGGGGGCCGGTCATGATGACGTCCACTCCCGAACTGGTGAAGCCCGCCACCAGCGCGCTTTCCATCATATAGCCGGACAATCGCGTATCCTTGCCGATGACCACGCGATGGCGATGATCCCCGCGGCGGAAATGCCTGCCTGCGGCCTGCCCCACCCGCATCGCCATGGCGGCGGTCAGCTTGCCGGAATTTGTGCGGCCCCGGATACCATCCGTGCCGAAAAACCTGCGTGTCATGCAAAGCGTCCAAATATGAAAGTTTGTCGGGGCTTCTGCCGCGAAAGGCGTTGGAAGGAAAGGGTGAGAACCGAAATCCGCTTTCAATCGAGAGAGGCGATTACCGGCACGCAAGAAATTGGTTCCGAACGATGCAACAATCATCGCCCAGAAGCGTTAATCGACCATACACCCACAACCAACCGACCAAGAGGGACTTACAAACATGGCATTCAAGCTCACCGACCTGCCCTATGCCGACAGCGCGCTCGACCCGGCCGTTTCGGCGGAAACGCTTTCCTACCACCACGGCAAGCATCACCAGGCCTATGTCGACAAGACCAACAAGGCGATCGAGGGCACGGGCCATGCCGACAAATCGCTTGAAGAAGTGATCGCTGCGGCGCGCGGTAACGATCAGGGCCTTTTCAACAATTCGGCCCAGGCCTGGAACCACGGGTTCTACTGGCATTCGATGGCGGCCGAAGAAGGCAGCATTTCGGACGAATTGCAGGCCATGATCGACAAGGCCTTCGGTTCGACCGACGAGCTGAAGAAGAAGCTGGCCGAGCGCGGCGCAGGTCATTTCGCCAGCGGCTGGGTCTGGCTCGCCGTCAAGAATGGCGAACTGACGATCGAGGAAACGCATGACGGCGACACGCTGGCCGACAAGGACGGGATCAACCCGCTTCTGACGATCGACCTGTGGGAGCACGCCTATTATCTCGATCACCAGAACAAGCGTCCGGAATATCTCGACGCGGTTCTGGGCAGCAAGATCAATTGGAGCTTCGCCTCGGACAATCTCGCACGCGGCGAAACATGGAAATATTCGAGCTGATCGCGCTTGAATCGTAACGCAAAAGGCCCGCATCGTATTCGCGATGCGGGCCTTTTGTTTGGCGGCTGCCAATCCTGATCAGGCGGATCGCGTCTCTTCGGATGTCTTTTCGCCCGGCGTGTCGCTCACAAGGTCGAACATATCGTTCGCGAACAGCGGTTCACCGAAGACGAAGCCCACCAGGTTCGGACGCCCCGTATGTTCGAACAATGCGGTCAGGATAAGGAGGATCGGAACCGACAGAAGCGCCCCGACCATTCCCCATATCCATGAAAAATACATCAGGGCGATCAGGATCATGACCGGGTTCATAGTGAACCGCGCGCCGAGGATCGATGGAGTGACGACGTTCGCCTCGACGGTGTGAAGGCCGAGATAGGCCGCCGCCGGGATCAATCCGATCAGCACCGTTTCCATCGTCCCGATTCCGAACAGGGCGAGAAGGCCGACCATGATCGTGGGGCCGATATAGGGCAGGAAATTGAGGAGCGCGGCCAGGCCGCCCCACATCACCGGTGCCTCGACGCCGAGGGCCCATGCCCCCAATCCCGCGACGATGCCGACGCAGATGTTGATCCAACCGACGGTCATTACATAGGAGGCGACCCGGTCCTGCACCTCGCGCAGGACACGCGCGGCCTTCACGCTGGTTCCGAAGGAACTGCGCCCGAACAGCAGCTTCTGGCGCAGGCGAACGCGCGCCTCGACCATGAAGAACGCCATCAGGAAGGTCAGGATCGTTTCGATCACGACGCTGGGTGTTGCAAAAGCGAGCTCCTGCAACAGGCTCGGCGTGGCGACTACAACTTCGCGCCCCTCCTCGCGAGCCATCAGTTCGGCGAGCTGTTCGTTGATCTGCGCAATCCAGCCGAACTGATTGCGCAGATCGGAGAACCGCGCGCCCGCCGTGTCGATCATGGTCGGCAAGCGGTCGAAAAGGACCGTTGCGGGCTGCAGGATCAGTGCCAGCGCAAGGAGCAGGACGCCTAGGAAAATCAGCAGGGCGATGAAGGAGGCGAGCACATTGGGAAGACCCCAGGCCGCCAGCCTGTCTGCCAGAGGCGACAGAATGATGGTGAGCACCAGTGCGGCGGTAATCGGCAGGAACACCACCGATCCGATCGAGAGCACAAAAGGCATCGCGAAGAACAGGCCGAGCCCGATCAGGACGACCAGCGCCGAAATCAGACGCAATTCCTGCTCGGCGAATCCTTTTCGCCGACCGCGCGAGGTCGTGCGCTCGGTTTCGGCTCCGCTATCGGACGTCGCGCCCGGTCCAACTTCGCCCGTGTTCATGCCTCCGACTGCGCGCCAGCAGGAAGGTCGGTCGAAAACCGCTTGGCATCCTCGAAGGATGCGGCCGCACGGCGCTCAGTTACGCGCGGCAACGCCGTTGCCGGCGGCAACATCGTCCAGCTCTTCGAGAATTGCGCGATGCGCCGCATCGTCGGAAGTGGAGCGGCGCGGGATTGCACCGTCGGCAAGCATCGCGTTTAAAGCGGCGCGGGCACGGCCGACGCGGCTCTTGATCGTGCCGACCGCACAGCCGCAGATATTCGCAGCTTCCTCGTAGGAGAAGCCGCCCGCACCGACCAGCAACAGCGCCTCGCGCCGTTCGGGAGGAAGCGTCAGCAATGCGCGATGCATGTCGGACAGATGCAGCGGTTCTTCCTGGCCGGCAGGCGCGGTCAGGACGCGTTCCGCGACACCTTCGTCATATTCGCCGCGGAACCGGTTTCGGCGCATATCGGTAAGATAGGCATTGCGCAGGATGACAAAGGTCCAGGCGCGCATCGACGTGCCGGGCTCGAACCGCTCCTGGGCCGCCCACGCCTTTAGCAGGGCTTCCTGCACCAGATCGTCCGCCATGTCGGCGCGTCCGCAGAGACCCCGCGCAAACGCGCGAAGATGCGGAACGACCTCCGTCAGTTCCCGTTTGAAATCGGCCTTTTCCGCGACCGTGCGTGTGTTCGACCCCATCAGTTCTTAGTGTCCAGCTGCGACAGCAGATCCTTGAATTGGTCCGGTATATCCTCGTCGACGACGGAATCGTAAAGCTGGCGCAAGCCAGTTGCCCATTCGGGTCGTTCTTTTCGGTCGGTACGCTTCGCGGTACTGGCAGCACCCTCGGCGGGCGGAACCGCGACGTCTTTGTCCTGTTCGGATGTCATAGGCGAGAAGATAAGTTCCTGTCATTAACGGAGCTGGAGATAGGGAGCCCCGGCGCAGATGTCGATCCCGTGAATTGCGGGGGAACGATGCGCTTTGGGTTTGGTTCCCTATTCGACAGCCCCGACTTGCCGTTCGCTCCTGCGGATGGGAGGACGTTGTGAGGCAGAAACCGTTTTCACGGTGTTCGTTGGAAGATTTGATTTTGGAAGGCAGCGCGCTGGCGAGCAAACGGGAAATCACTAGCCCCGAGACGGGCAAAAGCGGCCCACGGCGATGGCTGGTGACCTATCCCAGGATCATCCCGGTGGCGATCTTTCTGATCATCATCGCTCTGACGGGCTTGAGCGTCTTCACGATCGAGCGTGGGGAACGTGCGCGGGAAGACGCAATGATGGCGCGCACGGCCGGGGCCTTGTCGGCGGTTATGGAGCGCCGCGCATCGGTCAACGCGTCCTATCTTCGCGCAGGCGCAGCGCTGTTTTCCGCCCAGGGAACCGTCGATCCCGCGCTCTTCAACCGCTTCGTCGCCGAATTGCGGCTCGATGCGGATTACAAAGGCGCCGAAGGATATGGCTGGGCGCCGGTGCTGCGCCCGTCCGAGGTTCGCGCCTTCGAAGAGGATCTCAACCGCTATCGCGTCGGCGATGTCCGCATTTCGCCCACTCTTGAAGAACAGCCGCGCGATCGGCTTGTGCCGGTACGCTTCCTTCAGCCCGATACCGTGAGGAACCGCAGGGCTCTTGGATACGACATGTATTCTTCACCTGTCCGGCGCGAAGCGATGGATCGCGCGCAACGGTCGTTACGGCCGACGGCCAGCGGTTCTGTCGTGCTCGTCCAAGAAGGAGGAGGGAGCGAGCCCGGCTTTCTGATTTACATGCCCGTATTTTCCGGAATGGGCGATGACCGGACATTGTTGGGCTTCATCTACAGCCCCTTCAATGCGCCCGATTTCCTGAGTTCGGCCGCGGAATTGGTAGATCACGAAGGTTTCGGTCTCTCGCTTTACGATGGGGGGCCTGGCGGGAGCGAATTGCTCGCATCGCTCAAGGGTGGCGATGCGGATGGCCGGGCGGTGGAGCGAGAAGTGAATGTCGCCAATCGCGAAATGCGGCTGGTTGTGCGCGCTGCAGACGATCCGGCCTTGTCGTCGCTTTCGATGATTACGATGCTCTTCGGACTCGCGGTTGCCAGCCTGCTGATGCTGGTCGCGCGACTTCTGACCAAGCAGGCGCTGGAGGATCAGCGCTCGCTCAACTGGTTTGCGGAGCAGAATTCGATCCGCAATTCGCTTACGCGCGAACTCAATCACCGGGTGAAGAATACGCTGGCCAACGTGCTGTCGATCGTCGCGCTGACCCGGCGCCGCGCGGACGATGTGCAGTCCTTCGCCGACGGGCTCGATGGGCGTATCCGCGCACTTTCAGCCACGCACGACCTGCTGACGCAGTCGGAATGGGGCACGACGCCGATCGCATCGGTCGTCGCAGCCGAACTCGCGCCTTACGCGCATGACGAGGCGCATACGATCGTCAGCGAAGGTCCACCGGTGGAGCTTGCGCCGAACGATGCCCTCTCGCTTGGACTGGCGCTGCATGAGCTTGCCACCAATGCGTCCAAATATGGCGCGCTCAGCTGCGAGAATGGGAGTGTCACGATTCATTGGGAACTGACGCCCGACGGTCTGGCGCGCATCGACTGGCAGGAGCGCGGCGGCCCGCCCGTACCGGAAACACGCAAGCGCGGCTTCGGCACCGATCTCATCGAGAAGATCGTTGCCCACGAATTGCGGCATCCGGTCGAGCTCGATTTCGACCCTCAGGGCGTGCGCTGCACGCTCATGGTTCCTGTTCGCGAGCGAGGGGATTTCGAAATACGCGCCGCTCGCCAGATGGACAAAATCTGACTTTCAAGTTTTTCGAGGCTTGATTGGATCAGCGCCCTTTCGGCTCGGCCACCGCTATCGAAGCGCTTTGGAGCCCCCTGCAACCGCACATAAATGACGAAACGGCCGGCGCCCTTTCCGGGGCACCGGCCGTCATTTCGCTATGTTCCGACGCGTCGGAGGCTGACGGTCAAGCCAGCGGGCGGCTCGATCCGAAGAACAGCGCCTGACTGATCGCCGCGCGGACAGTCTGTTCCTGAAACGGTTTGGTCACCAGATAGGTCGGCTCGGGCCGGTCGCCGGTCAGAAGGCGTTCCGGATAGGCCGTGATGAAGATCACAGGCACGCTGCCGATCGCGAGAATATCGTCAACTGCATCGAGGCCGGAAGACCCGTCGGCAAGCTGGATATCCGCGAGCACGAGACCCGGTGTCTTTTCGGCGACCACTTCCTGCGCCTGCGTGCGCGTTGCCGCGGTGCCGCAGATCTCGTGGCCGAGCGAGGTGACGAGATCTTCGAGTTGCATGGAGATCAGCGGCTCATCCTCGATGATGAGCACTTCGGTAGAGGTCTCGCGATCGATTTCCTCCACCGCTTCCTGAACCAGCTTCTCGATGTCCTCTTCGGACACTTCCATGATCTCGGCGGCCTGATCGGTGGAGAAATCCTCCAGCGTTGTCAGCAAGAGGGCCTGCCGGTTCATCGGCGTGATCGCTTTGAGGCGGCCGCTCGCCGCTTCTTCGTGCGCGTTCAGGTCCGAACCGCTGTCGGGCGCTTCCATATAGGCGCTGCCCCACACCTTGTTGAAAGCACGATACAGGGGAACGCGGCCGCCTTCGAGCGAGGCCTTCAAATCCTCGTCCGCCAGCGCTGCTTCCAGAGTGGCGCGAACGAAGGCATCGCCCGTCGCCTGAGAGCCGGTCAGCGCGCGGGCATAACGGCGTAGATACGGTAAATTTTTCGCAATTTGATCACCAAGTGACATAGAGACCCCTTCCAAGGAATGCGCGCCTAGAACGTCCCGTTAGGGGGATGGTTCCGTTGCGTCCGCGCTAATGTTGCGCCGCGATTTGACATACATTCCGCTCCTTGGGAATATCGCATTGCAAAAGGTGAGGGAGTGTCCGGTTTCGATGGAAAACATCGTGCGAACGATGACGTGTGCCCGCTGTCCGCTTCAGGGGAAGCCGGGATTGCGCGAGCTCGAAGATGATCAGATCGCGTATATGGAGGATTTCAAGACCGGAGAAATCAAACTCGTCAAAGGCGAGGTGCTGATCGAGCAGGGGGCAAAGCTCGAGCAGCTTTTCACGCTGACCGAAGGCGCCATGATGCGTTATCGCTGCCTCGACGATGGGCGGCGCCAGATCGTCAATTTCATGTTTCCCGGCGACCTCGTCGGCTTGCAGAGCGCCTTCGACGAACCTTCGCCTCATTCGGTGGAGGCACTACTCGATGCGCGGGTGTGCGTGTTCGAACGCACGCGTTACGAAGGCCTGATCGCTAAATATCCGCGCCTCGGATACGATGTGACCTGGCTGGCCGCGAAGGAAGAAACCGCGCTTGAAGAGCATCTAGTCGCTTTGGGACGCCGCTCCGCCAAGGAGCGCGTCGCCTATCTGGCGGTGTGGCTGATCGATCGAGCGAAAAGCGTCGGATTGGCGGGCGAGATGAACCGTCTGCGCCTGCCTATCCGGCAAGCGCAGATCGCGGACATGCTTGGCCTCTCGCTGGTACACACCAATCGTACCATTAAGGCTTTGGATCGCGACGGTCTGGTTTTCTGGCAGCCCGGCGAAATCCACGTTCCCGATTTGGAAGCCGCGAGCGATTTTGCCAATTTCGAAAGGCGCGAGGCAAGCCGTAAGCCATTCATCTAAAACGAGAATAATCACTCGTGAGGGTTTTTGCGATTTTTTCGGTCGGGGGCGGGAACCGCTTTTGCGGTCGCTCATTATACCCTTGTCACCGCCGAGACCCCCCCTCCCGTCCAAGCGGCTGGTGATACGATCCCGAAAGGCCTCCGTTCAAGAGAACGGAGGCCTTTTTTCTTGTGCGGTTCTTTCAGGAAAAAGAGGCGGAAGGTTTGAGCTGCTAAGGGAGAGCTGCGAGGCGAAACCGCCTGCGGATCGGCTTTCCGGTCAACGCAGGACAGCGCGCAACCGCGAAATCAGGCCGCGTCGCTTGGGTTCTGCCAGGATCCGGATCAGATCCTGCGGATCGTATGGCTTTTCCAGAATGCAGCCGATTTCCGCGATTTCCTCGGGAATATCCTGGGGGGCGCCGGTCGAGAAGACGATTCGCGGACCCGACGGGCCGAGGGATCGTGCCAGTTCTGCGATCGCCCACCCATCGTCGCGATCGGCGAGATGAACGTCGAGGATGATGGCATCGGGCTGTGCGGCCTTGAGCGCGGCCAGCGCCATCTCGGTCGTGGAGCTTACCTCGACCTGTTCGACGCCCGCGTCCCGCAGGGCCATTTCCAGCGACATCGCGAGCACCGCATCGTCTTCCACGACCAGCACATGGCCGGGCAGGGGGGCGGTTGAGATCTGATCCTTGCTGGTCATAGGAGAAAGTCGCGAATCCGTTTCGGGCACGGCGATCCGCACCTCCCCTTTCGAACCAAGCTCGGCCCTACTCGGTTCCCCCGCGGCTGGGATTTGCGACTTCCATGCGACCAGAATGCCTCATCGCTCGCTCGCTCAGCGCGTCAGCGGCCTGCGATCGCCTTTTCGAAGACGACATATTCGCGATTGATGCGGCTATCGATGGCATCGGCGATCGCCAGCATGCCTTTGTTATCGTCGAGGATCCAGCCGATCTCGCCGCGCACGGATCCGAAGTTTTCCGTCGCGCTGCGGCGGATGCGCTCGATCATCATGAAAGCGAGCTGGCTTGCCATCCGCGAATTCTGAAGCTCGCGCCGGACGCCCATCAGGGGCACGCGCATGTCCGCACCCGTCGGTTTTTTCAGCCAGCGCAGCATTTTCAACCAACCGAAGGGCAGGAGGCGGCCCCCGATGCGCTTCAGCACGGCGTTCATGTCGGGAAAAGTCAGCATGAAGGCCACCGGTTCGCCATCGACTTCGGCGATCATGTTGAGTTCTTCGTGTACGATCGGCTTCATCTTCTTCGCGGCATAGGCGATTTCGCGATCGGTGAAGGGGACGAAGCCCCAATTGTCCGACCAGGCATTGTTGAGGATGGCGAGCACGATAGCGAGATCGGCGTCCCAATTCGTCTTGTCCACCGGGCGGACGCTGATGCGCGCATTGCGTTCGCCGGACTGGATTATCCGGCGGATCAGGGGCGGAAATTCCTGCGTGATGTCGAGTTCGTAAGTCAGAAGCGATTTGGCCGCGCTGTAGCCTGCCGTTTCGATCCATTCGCGATAATGGGCCGGATGGTGGCCCATCAGCATGGTGGGGGAATGGTCCTGCCCTTTCACCAGCAAACCCGGCTCCTCCCAGATCGATAGCGAGATCGGGCCGAGGAGGCGATCCATTCCCTGCGCGCGGTTCCAGGCTTCGGCCTGCGCCAGCAGAGCGTGGGCGACCTGTTCGTCCTTAGCGTCGAAATACCCGAAGAGGCCGGTTCCGGGTCCCATACCCTGTTCGCGCGGCAGTTCGAGCGCCAGCTCGTCGATATGGGCGGAGATGCGCCCGACTGCAGTCTCGCCGCGATAGGCGATGAAGAGGGCAACGCGCGCATGCCCGAAGAACGGATTGCGATCGGGATCGATCAATTCGAGCTGTTCGGATCGCAATTGCGGCACCGAATGCGGTTCGGCCCGCGCGAAGGCACGCCCCAGATCGACGAATTCGGCCCGTCCGGCCTTGCCCGATACCGGGCGGATCACTATTTCGCCTGCCGTCACGGCGCGGACCTTTCGATAGGATGGGTCGATCACTTTAAAGGCGTTCAGCCAAGGTTCGCCCCTGCTGCCCCAACCAGCATCGTGTCAAGACGCCCGCTCGCTTCCCGGCCTTACCGGCCGCCTTGCGAGTTCGGCGCACTTTCGGATAGATCGTAGCATGAATTTTCAGCAAACCTTCAAGCCAGGCCAGTCCGATCGCAACGCGGCGCAAGCGCCGGAGGCGTCGACGCCCGTCGCTCGCAAACCTGTCGAGGACGACAAGGCGATGCTGCGCGCCGCGCGCGATCTGACCAAGGATATCGCTGAGGCCAATCCGGCAATCTACTGGACCGACATGCTGGCCTCCGCCCTGATCGGCTATGGTGCGCTGGCCGGTGCGATACTGGTCGACAATGTCGCGGCGGCCGTCGCGCTTGGCGCGATAGCGGCGCTCGCGCTGTATCGCGCGCTGCTGTTCATCCATGAAATCTCCCATTTCCGGCGCGGCGCCATGGCGCGCTTCGGCGCGGCGTGGAACGTGCTGGTCGGCATCCCACTGCTGACGCCGTCCTTCATGTATGAGGGCGCGCATGTGATCCACCACAAGCGCACTCAATACGGCACGGTAGAAGATCCCGAATACCTCCCGCTCGCGATGATGAAGCCGTGGACACTCCCGCTGTTCGTCATCATCGCGCCGTTCGCCACGGTCGGATTGCTGTTCCGGTTCGCCGTGCTGGTGCCGCTAGGTGCCGTCATCCCCGCCGTGCGCCGCATGACCTGGGCGCGCTTTTCCGCACTCGCCATCAATCCCAAGTTCCGCCGCCGCCCGGTGGAGGACGATCTGCGCCAGAAGGTATTCTGGCAGGAACTGGGCGGAGCGATCTGGGCCTGGACGCTGATCGCCAGCGTGTTCGTTTTGGGCTGGAAGCCGATCCTGATCGCGTTCGCCGTGTTCTCCGTCGTCGCGACCGTCAATCAGCTGCGCACTTTGGTCGCGCATCTGTGGGAGAACGAGGGCGAGCCGATGACGGTGACTGCGCAGTTCCTCGACAGCGTGAACGTGCCGCCGCCGGGACGGATCGCGGAATTGTGGGCGCCGGTGGGTCTGCGCTATCACGCGCTGCATCACCTGATGCCGTCCATGCCCTATCACTCTCTGCCCGAAGCGCATCGCCGCCTCGCGAGCGAACTCGGCGAGGGATCGACTTATCATGGCGCGAACCACCCCGGCATGGCCTCGCTGGTGGCGCGGATCACGCGGAGCACGATGGCGCGCCGCTAAGGCGCGTGGCTCAATCGAGCAGGCGCACCATCGCGCAGCGATCGGGCGCGAGCGTCTGCTCGGGATTCTCGTTCGCTATCTCGACGAAGCCGTGCGCTGCATAGAACGGCGCGTTCCACGCAATGTCGCGCCAGGTGGTCAAAGCGATCGCCTTGAAGCCCGAATTGCGGGCATCGATCGCCAGCGCTTCCAGCAATGTCGCTCCGATACGTCTGCGCTGCCAAAGGCGCGCGACGCCGAGTTCGCGAAGGTGCAATTCGCGGCCCGATGGAGCGGCGGCGGCGAAGCCGATCACCTCGTCATGCGCGACAGCCGACAGGCAATGGCCGCGTCGGATCAGGCGGGCATAGTCCTGTGCGCTCTGCGCGGGAGGGATTTCCATTCCCGCCAGCTCGGGCGCGGCGCGCAGGATTTCGGCTGCATCCTCCTCGACCCGGTGGAAACTATCCGCATCGTCCAGGCGTGCGAGGCGAAGCGACCAGTCGGCGCTCATTCCTCGGTCCGGATCAGCACCGTCTCGCCGAGCAGGAAGAACAGCAGGAAGGGCGCCCAGGCGGCAAGGTAGGGCGGATAGCCTCCGAAATTGCCCATCGCGAGGGCCGCGTTGTCGACGACGAAATAGGCAAAGCCCAGCGCCATCCCGATCAGGGCGCGCACGAACAATTGCCCCGATCGCGCGAGACCGAACGCCGCCACGGAGCCCAGCAGGGGCATCAGGACGGCAGAGAGCGGCCCGGACAGCTTGTGCCACCATTTGGCGCGCAGCTCCGCCGTACGCCGTCCCGCCGTTTCGTAGCGGTCGATGGCGGCAGACAGGGTCCAGAAGGACACGGTATCGGGATCGACCTGGGCGAGATCGACCTGTTCGGGCGTCAACGCTTCGCCGACCACAATCTCCGGTATCTCCTGTGCCCCCGCGCTGACGACTTCGAAGCGGGTCGCATCCTCCAGCCGCCATCCGGGGGCGGCATAGGTGGCAATTGGCGCGCGGATCTGTTCCACGATCGCGCCTTCGGGGCTGCGGCGATACCAGGTGACCTGGCGCATCCCGATCGCATCGCCACTGCCCGCCACGGCGGCGGCAGTGAGAATGTCGGTCCCATCGGTCAAATAGACATTGGTGCGCACATTGCTCGATTCGGGGATGGGGCCGAATTCGTTCGCCTCCCATGCCTTCAATGTGGCGGTCGCACGCGTCACCACGCGCTCGTTGAAGGCGAAGCTGACCCCGGCGACCACGAGCGATGTCAGAAGGAAGGGTGCCAGCACCTGATGCGCGGAAAGGCCCGCCGCCTTCATCGCCACCACCTCGCTGTTTTGATTGAGCCCTACCAGCGCGATCAGTGTCGCGAGCAGGACCGAATAGGGCAGGAAGCGGGCGACCAATTGCGGAATGCGCAGTCCGGCATAGGTCAGCAGTTCCGCCTGGCCGTTCCCTTCGACCGCCAAAATCTCGCCGCTGCTGGACAGCAAGTCGAGCATGAGCAGGACGAGCACCAGCATCACCAGCACCGCGAGGATGCGGGTGACGAACATCTTTGCGAGATACAGCGTCAGCGTGCGCGAGGGGAAGAAGTCGAATTGCATGGGTCTAGCCGCAGCGTCCTATTCCGCCGGTATCGGATCGGGCAAGGCCTGCTCGGCGGGAGCCGCCGCCTCGGCCCCGCGCCGCGGTTGCTTCCGCCCGAAGAGCCGACCGAGCCGTTTGGCGATCTTGGCGAACCAGCTTTCCAGCGCGCCGATCGCCTGCCCGCCCGGAACATGCGCCACCTGATAATACATCCAGCCTATAAGCGCCGCGAAAAGGACAAACGGGCCCCACAGCGCCAGGATCGGATCGAACCGGCCCAGAGCGGCCAGATCCTCTCCGTATTGGTTTATCTTGTGGTACGAGACCACCATCACAATCGACACGAACACGCCCAGCGCGCTGGTCGAGCGTTTGGGCGGAATGCCCAGCGATACCGCCAGCAGCGGCAGCAGCGCCATCATAACCACTTCGACCAGACGGAAGTTGAAGCTCGCCTGGCTGGCATCGCGGCGGGCCTCGCTCTCGCCCGAATTCCACCCTATGCGGAGCAGTTCGGGCAGGATGAATTCGCGCTCCGCATCGCCGCGGGCGCGGAATTCCTCGATCGCGGGCAGGTCGATGGGAAGATATTGGCGCGTAAAGGCGAGGACGCGGGGGCTCTGATTACCGGTGTCCTGAACTATGGTCCCGTCGTCGAGCCGCAGGATGATCGTGTCCGGACTGTCGGTGGTGGCGAGGAAGGCGCCTTCGCGCGCGCTGATCGAGAGGATCTGCCCCTTGTCATTGGAAACGCGGGCAAAGATGCCTTTCAGCCGGGTTCCGTCGTCCTCGCTTTCCTCGATGCGGAGCGCCATGCGGTCCGCCAGCGTGGTGAATTCGCCCACCTTGATCGAGGCGCCGAGCGCGCCCGAGCGCAATTCGTATTCGAGCTGCTCGTAATAATAGCGGCTGATCGGCTGAACGTAGAAGACGAGCGCCACGTTCACCGCCATCAGCACCGCCGTGATGATGTAGGGCATCCGCAGCATCCGCCCATAGCTCATCCCCACGGCGCGCAGCACGTCGAGTTCGCTGCTGGTGGCGAGTTTGCGGAAGGCGACGAGGATCCCAAGCATCAGCCCCAGGGGTATCGCGAGGCTGGCATATTCCGGGATGAGCGCGCCGAGCATCTTGAAGACGACACCGACCGGGCCGCCTTCGACAGCGACGAAATCGAACAATCTCAGCATCTTGTCGAGCGTTAGCAGCGATGCGGCGAGCGCGAACACTCCCAGCATCGGCACGACGACGAGCTTGAAGATATAACGATCGATGCTGGGGACAAAGTTGAACACTAGGGGCCTGGCTATCGTTCGGGGGACGCGATAGCCCTAGCGCGCTTTCCCGCGACGGTCATGTGCAAAGGCACTGCAACAGGGTCGCGCCCACCTCGCATCGCTACCAGAACCGGCTGCCGGGCACGCCCTTGAACGGCCCCGCTTCGCGCGAGGTGATCCAGCCGCCGTAAAGTCCACCCGGTTGCGGCACGACCTGTTCGCCGTCGACCAAGCATTCCTCGAACGGATCGGAATAAAAGGCGATGTGGCCTGCCACGGGAGCGAAGGACGATGTCGGGTCGGGATAGGACCAGCCGACGCCTTCGAACCGATCGCCCGCAATCGCGACATCCCAATAGCGTGCCTGCCCCTTCCATTCGCACAGCGACCGGCGCGCATTGGGCGACAGCAGATCCATCGCGATATCGGATGGCGGCAGATAATAGGTGGGGGGATGGCTGGTTTCGAGCGTCCGCCAGGCTGCATGCGTATCGGCGAGGACCACGCCCTTGTGGCGGATTACGATATGGCGATCGGTCGGCTCGGCAATGGCGGGGCGGGGATAGTCCCAGACGCTTTCCTGGCCCGGACCGGGCGCGTCGGGAGCGGGATGGCCCATCATCGCACCGATCCCTGATCGTCGTCCTTCACGCCTTTTCGAGCGTGCACTGGAGCGGATGCTGGTTCTGGCGGGCGAAATCCATCACCTGGTTCACCTTGGTTTCCGCCACCTCGTACGGGAAAATGCCGCAGACGCCGACGCCGCGTTGGTGGACGTGCAGCATCACGCGCGTGGCTTCTTCCATGTCCATGCGAAAGAACCGCTTCAGCACGATCACGACGAATTCCATCGGCGTGTAATCGTCGTTCAGCAGCAGAACCTTGTACTGGCTGGGCTTTTTGGGCTTGGTGCGCGTCTTGGTCGCAAGGCCGACGCGGCTTTCCCCGTCGCCTTCGTCGCCGCCCGGGCCATTCTGGCCGTCATCGTCCCCCGCCATCCGGAGGGGCAGGGCGGAGAGGCGGGCGGAGGCCGCAAGAGGAGAACGCAGGGATCGCATGACAGCTCGCATATCGTATCGATTGCGCGCTTCGCAAGTCGTGGCGCGATGCGCCGTGCTGTTTGCGCGCGATTTACCGGATGGGCCGAGGCCCTTCCGGATAAAAGAACGGGCCGGGAGGCATAATGCCACCCGACCCGTTGTCGCGACGCTCCCGGGCGGGAGAGAGAGGAGAGAGGCCCGGGAGCGAGGAGCGTATAAAGCTTAGGCGGCCTTCGAGAACTTCTCGGTGGCGACGCTGGCGCGGCTCGAAATCGGCGCGAACGCTTCGTTGACCAGCTTCATCATCATCTCGGTGTTCTTCGAGGTGGTGGCGACCATCGCGTCGAAATTGCGACGGGCGATCTCGCCCTGCAGCTGGAAGAATTCGGTCGGCGACTTGATCGCGGCCATCTTCTTCACATCGTC
>NZ_LWFF01000060.1 GCF_001635685.1 Erythrobacter sp. HI0063 | reverse complement strand
GCAGCCTCGAGGATCGCCGGCGTCACCTTGGTGGCGGAACGGATGGCGAGGCCGTCATATTCGCCGATCACGGCGGCGAGTTCCTCGGGCGTCATGCCCGGCTTTACGTCGACGTCGCAGCCGCGCTCTTCNAAAATGCGCGCGGCGTTGGGGTCCATCTTGTCGCTGATGAGAACTTTGGGTTTGGTCATGATACACTCCGCCCCCTTCCAAGGGGGGAAGACCGGATGGAAAGATACTCCGCCCCGGCCCCTTCAAAAGATTGAAAAT
>NZ_LWFF01000059.1 GCF_001635685.1 Erythrobacter sp. HI0063 | reverse complement strand
CGCAAGGGCCGGCCCCAAGGTTCGGGCGGTCAGGGCCAAGGGTCCGGCCAGTCCGGCGGCAACCGCAACCGGCGCCGCCGGAGCGGTGGTGGCGGTGGCGGCGGCGCCCCGCGCGGCTGATCTTCAGCGGGGCGCTTCGGCGTCCCGCTCTTCAGGCTCCGGCGAGACGATCCGCAGCTTGGCGAAGGCTTCGGGCTGGTTGTCGGCAAGGAATTCCAGCATTCCTTCGCGAATATCGCAGCGCAGGTCGAACAGGGTGGGCGAATCCTTCGCGCTCATCAGCAGGCGGACCTCGATCGCGTCACGCTTGGTTTCGGTCACCTGCGTCACCTGCACGCGCTGATCCCAGCGCGGATTGGCGCGCACCTGCCGTTCGAATTCCGCGCGAATCGGCCCGATCCGGGTCGTGGGATCGAGATAGAGGAACACTGTGCCGAGAAGCTGCGAGGTCTTCTTTGTCCAGTTCTGGAACGCGCCTTCGAGGAAATGGGTGGTCGGCACGATCAACCGCCGCTCGTCCCAGATCTTCACCACCACGTAGGTCGTGCGGATATCCTCGATCCAGCCCCATTCGCCTTCGATGATGACGACATCGTCGATATTGATCGGTTCGGTCAGCGCCATCTGGACGCCAGCGATCAGGTTCTTGAGCGCTGGCTGGGCGGCGGCACCGACGGCGAGGCCCGCCAGACCCGCCGAGGCCACCAGCGTCAGCCCGACATCGCGCACGCCGGGAATCGACAGCAGCACCAGACCCACCGTCACGAACACGATCAGGAAGGTGGCGATGCGGTTCAGCATGGTCAGCTTGGTACGGCGGCGGCGCGCGGCGAGATTGTCCGCCACGGTGATATCGGCGCGCAGCTTCATCGCCTCCACCAGCGCATGGAGGATCGAAAGCGCGATCCAGCCGACCAGCGCGGGCATCACGAACCCGGCGACCTTCTGCCAGACGGTGTCGAAAACGGGGATTTCCCGCGCCGTCATCACCAAGGCCAGCGCGATCAGCGCATAGCGGGTCGGACGGGCGAGACGGCGCACCAGCACATCGTCCGCTTCGCTGTGCGATCGACGCGCCAACCTGCGCAGAACGGTAAAGGCGATCCAGTGCACGGCCAGCGCGGTAAGGATCGCGATGGTGGCATAGGCGACGAGGTTCCAGGGATAGGGCAGCAGCCCGGCGGTCTGGACAACGCGATCGGTAATGGGGTCTTTCATGCTGTCTCCCGTTCGGAACGACGTGATCGGTACAGCATCCCTCCCAAGGGACGCGCTTTCAATAGCTGAGCGCGGCGCGGGGTTCCCGCCCGGTTCGCGCCAAACTTCGATGGCCCTCGCGGTTGGCAATCGCGCCACCGGCCTCCATATCGCCCGCTCATACTCTTTCTCCCCCCGATTGGAGCGCCCGATGGCCGCGAACAGCGAGACGAACGAATACGATTACGACCTCTTCACCATCGGTGCCGGATCAGGGGGCGTGCGCGCCAGCCGCGTGTCCGCCGCGCACGGTGCCAAGGTCGCGATCGCCGAAGAGCATCGGGTGGGCGGAACTTGCGTGATCCGGGGCTGCGTGCCCAAGAAGATGCTCGTCTACGGCGCGCATTTCGCCGAGGATCTGGAAGATTGCCAGCGGTTCGGCTGGGAGATCGGCGAGCGCAAGTTCGACTGGAAGACCCTGCGCGACAATGTTCTCGACGATGTGACCCGGATCGAGGGGGCCTATACCGACACGCTCGAAAATCACGACGTTACGATCTTCAAGGAACGCGCCGAGATCACCGGCCCGCACGAGATCACGCTGGCAAGCGGCAAGACCGTGACGGCCAAACATATCCTGATCGCCACCGGCGCGCATCCGCGCATGCCCGAATGCCAGGGTGCCGAACACGCGATCAGCTCGAACGAGGCGTTCCACCTCGACGAATTGCCGAAGAAGATCATCATCGCGGGCGGGGGCTATATCGCCAACGAATTCGCAGGCATTTTCAACGAGTTCGGCTGCGACGTTCACATCGTCAATCGCGGCGAGGTGCTGCTGCGCCAATATGACGAGGCGGTGCGCGATCGTCTGTTGCAGATCAGCACGATGAAGGGGATCAAGTTCCGCTTCAACACCACCTTCGAATATATCAAGCCGTGCGACGAGGGTGGCTATTTCGTCAAATTGTCGGATTGCGACGAGGAGAAGGCCGATCTCGTGATGTTCGCGGTCGGCCGCGTGCCGAACACCAAGGGGCTCGGCCTGGAAAATGCAGGCGTCGAGCTTGGCGAGGCGGGCGAAATCAAGGTCGATCGCTTCAGCAAGACCAATGTCGATCACATCTATGCCGTGGGCGACGTGACTGACCGCGTTCAGCTGACGCCTGTCGCCATCCGCGAAGGCCAGGCCTTTGCCGACACCGTGTTCGGCAAGGGCGATCCGGTGGCCGTGGACCACAGCTGCATTCCCAGCGCCGTCTTCAGCCACCCGCCGATCGCGGCAGTCGGCATGACCGAGGGCGAAGCGAAGAACAAGCTCGGCAGCGTGAAGGTCTATCTCAGCGATTTCCGCCCGATGAAGAACGTGCTGGCAGGCCGTAACGAACGCAGCCTGATCAAGATGATCTGCGATGGAGAGAACGGCAAGATCGTGGGCATCCACATGATCGCGCCCGAAGCGCCCGAGATGATGCAGGCCGCCGCCATCGCGGTGAAGGCAGGGCTCACCAAGGCCGATTTCGACGCGACCGTGGCGATCCATCCGACCATGGCGGAAGAAATCGTGCTGATGCGGTAATTGCCGGTCCGATGTAGCGGGTCTGCGATTGGCAAGCGATGCGCGACCCGTCACAAGCGGGCGGTGTCGCGAATCGGTATCGGGGGACGAGAACCGTAATGACCATGCTTGCCTCGCGCGGACAATTGCGCGCCAGTTTCATTCGCTGGGCGCTGTTTACCGTGCCGCTTATCGTGTTGCTGGGTTTCCTCGCCGGTCAGGCTGGCGGGCCGGATTCCCTGTGGTTCCAGACGCTCGACAAGCCTGCGATCTATCCGCCCCCGGCCACGTTCGGGATCGTGTGGTCGATCCTCTATGTCATGGTCGGCCTGGCGCTGGCGCTAATCTGCGCGGCGTGGGGCGCGCGCGGACGCACGCTCGCGCTGGTCGTGTTCGCGGTGCATTTCCTCTGCAATCTCGCCTGGACGCCGGTTTTCTTCGGAATGCAGGAGATGACCGGCGGGCTCGTGGTGCTGGGCCTCGTGATCGCAACGTTGATCGCCACCATCGTGCTGTTCTGGAAGATCCGCGTTCTGGCGGGCGTTCTGTTGTTGCCTTATCTCGCCTGGGTGCTGTTCGCCTTCGTGCTGAACTGGCAGTTTCTTCAGCTCAATCCCGATCTCGACGGCGGCCTTCCCGATGCTCCGGTAGAGCGGATGCGGATCGGCACCTGAATCGGCAATTGAAGCCGGGCCGCGCTGCGCCTAGATAGGCGTCATGCAGAGCCAGAACCCGCTGATCGCCGATTTCGTCAAGCTCGCCAATTCGGCGGCCGGAACCTTTGCCGGAATGACCCGCGAGGCGCGCGAGACTGCGCGCGAGCGCGCGCGCGAAGCGTTCGGCGGCATGGATTTCGTGACGCGCGAGGAATTCGACGCGGTCAAGGCGATGGCCGCCAAGGCGCGCGAACAGGCCGACGATCTCGCCGCGCGCGTCGCAGCCCTGGAAGCCAAGTCTTCGTGACTTTCGCCCCGGACTAGGGGCTGCCCATGCACCTGTCCGCCCCCGCTATCGTGATCGCTGCGCGCCCGCATGGCGAGACGGCGGTGATCGCGCGACTGTTCACGCACGAAGCTGGCGTGGTTGCGGCCTATGTGGCGGGCGGACGCGGGCGTCAGCTGCGCCCGGTGGTGATACCCGGCAATATCGTCGCGGCGGAAATCCGCGCCAAATCCGACAGCCAATTGCCGTTCGCGCGGCTGGAACTTTCCGTCAGCCGCGGCCCGTGGTTGAGCGAGCCGCTGCCATCCGCCGCCATCGCCTGGGCCTGTGCGGTGACGGCCGCGACCCTGCCCGAACGCAATCCCTATCCCGCACTCCACGCCGCGCTCGGCGCGCTGCTCGATGCGGTCTGCCATGCCCCGTCGGCGCGCGGCTGGGTCGAAGCGCTGATCGGATACGAGACCCTGCTGCTGCGCGAAGCGGGCTATGGCGGAAGCGCCACGACCCGGCCCGAGATAGCCGATCTAGGCCGGGGCCTCGAAATTCTCGACCGGCTGGAGGGCCCGATCGCGACCTATCTGATTGCCGACATGCGCGCCGATGTTATGGCCGCCCGCAGACAATTGCGCGACCGGTTGGCGAGGATTTTGGCATGAAGATCGCAGTTTTGCCCGGCGACGGGATCGGCCCCGAAGTGACCGCAGCGGCGCTGCGCGTGCTCGACACGCTGGCGCTGCCCGGCCTGGTATTGTTCGATGGCGATGTGGGCGGCATCGCCTATAAGCGCCACGGCCATCCGCTTCCGCCCGAAACGCTGGAGATGGCGCGCGCCGCCGATGCGGTTCTGTTCGGCGCGGTCGGCGATCCGGATTGCGACGATCTGCCGCGCGAACACCGCCCGGAACAGGCGATCCTGGGCCTGCGCGCCGAACTCGGCCTGTTCGCCAATCTGCGCCCGGCGGCGGGCTGGCCGGGGCTGGAGGATCTGTCGCCTCTGAAGCCGCAGCTCGCGCGCGGGATCGATCTGCTGGTGGTCCGCGAGTTGAACGGCGATGTCTATTTCGGCGCCAAGGGCGAGCGCGACAGCGATGGCGGGCGCGAAGGGTGGGATTCCATGTCCTATAACGAGGCCGAAGTGCGCCGCATCGCCCATACCGGCTTTCGTGCCGCGCAGTCGCGCCGCAAGCGCCTGACCAGCGTGGATAAGGCCAACGTGCTCGAAACCAGCCGCATCTGGCGCGAAACGGTGATCGATGTCGCGCGCGACTATCCCGATGTCACGCTCGACCACATGTATGTCGACAATGCCGCGATGCAGCTCGTCAAGAGCCCCGGCCGGTTCGACGTGATCCTGACCGGAAACCTGTTCGGCGATATCCTGTCCGATCAGGCGAGCGCCTGCGTCGGTTCGATCGGGCTCCTGCCCAGCGCCTCCCTCGGCGAACGCACGACAGAACACGGCACGTTCGGCCTGTATGAGCCCATCCATGGCAGCGCGCCGGACATTGCTGGTGAGGGCAAGTCCAACCCGCTCGCCGCGATCCTCAGCCTCGCCATGCTGCTGCGCCATTCGCTGGGGCGCGAGGCGGATGCGGGCCGGGTGGAGCGTGCGGTGGCGCAAGTGCTGAAGGACGGCGTGCACGGAGCGGATCTGGGCGGCACTGCCTCGACCGAAGCGATCTGCTATGCCGTTATTAGGGCGCTGGAAACCATATCTTGAGAATTGCGGCTTAGGCGAACATGGCATGGACATGACGCCTTCGATCCTTTCCGAAGAGACGATAGTGAGCCAATCGGTGGCAACGCCGCTCGAACTCGCCATCGTGCTGCCGACATTCAACGAACGCGACAATCTCGCGCCCCTGATGGACCGGATCGCGGACGCGCTCGGCCCGGTGGGCTGGGAAGTCGTGGTGGTGGACGACCACTCTTCCGACGGCACGTCCGACGAGGCGCGCCGCCTGGCCCTGTCCGACCCGCGCATTCGCGTGATCGAACGGATCGGCAGGCGCGGCCTGTCGAGCGCGGCGATCGAAGGTTTCTGCGCCACCGCCGCACCCTATGCCGCGGTGATGGACGCCGATCACCAGCACGATCCCAAGCTGCTCGTGCCGATGCTGGCCGCGGTCAAGGCGGGCGAGGCCGATGTCGCCGTCGCCAGCCGCTTCGCCGAAGGGGCCAGCATGGCCGAATGGAACCGCCCGGACCGCGAAAAGCTGTCGGGTGTGGCCAACACGCTGGCCCGCAAGCTGACGGGCGTGGATCTCAGCGATCCGATGAGCGGGTATTTCCTGCTCGAAGCCGCCACTGCCCGCAAACTCGCGCCGAAACTGTCGGCGATCGGCTTCAAGATATTGCTCGACCTGCTCGCCACCAGCGAAGAGGCTCTGCGCGTCAAGGATTTCCCGATGAACTTTTCCGCCCGCCGCTCCGGCGAAAGCAAGCTCGATCGCGCGATCGCGTTCGATTTCCTCGCCGGGCTTTACGATAAGAGCTTCGGACGCGTGATACCTACCCGGTTTGCCCTGTTCGGAACGGTCGGCCTGATCGGCGTGGTCGTCCACATGGCTCTGCTGTATCTGTTCCTCGCTGCGGGCACCCAGTTCAGCATCGGCCAGGCCGTGGCGACGTTCGGCGCGATGACGTTCAATTTCTGGCTCAACAATTTCCTGACCTATCGCGACCGGCGCCTGACCGAATCGAAGGCAGTGTTCTGGGGCTGGGTCAGCTTCATCGCCGCCTGTTCGATCGGCGCCTTCGCGAATGTCGCGGTGGCGACCACGCTGCACGATCGCGGACTTCACGAAATCGCGGCCGCTTTGGTCGGGATCGGGATCGGGTCGGTCTGGAATTATGCCCTGTCGAGCCGCTTCGTCTGGGGCCGCTTCTAAGCGTCTACTGCCAGCTTTTCAGCCAGGTGTATTCGAGAAACGCCATTTTCCCATCGAGCGGGGCTGCGGACAGGATCGGGTAGAACCAGGCGAACAGCGCCGCGCTGATCGCGAGCGGACCCAATGCCAGCCAGCGCCTGCCGCTCTGCCACAGCGCGTCGAGCGCCAGCGCCAGCGCGGCGAGCAGGAACATGCTCGGCAACAGGTAATGATAATAGAACTGGATGGGCTTGGCTGCCACGATCCAGAAGCCGAGCGTGAGCAGATAGAGCAGCGCGACCGACAGCGCGGCGGGATCGCGCTTTGCCAGACCGCGCCAAAGGCACCAGACGAGCGCGGGCAGGCCCAGCAGCATGGTCAGTGGATTGCCGATCAGCAGAATACCGCGATAGGCGCCATCGACCGGTTCGTAGAGATACCAGATCGCCCGCCAGTTCAGCACCCATTGCCACCACACCGATTGGTAGGGATGGGGCTTCACCACGTTTTCCTGCATTGTCAGCATGGTACGGTGCAGGTCGAGAATGTTGGCAGGTGCGCCCGCGCTGCCGATTGCGCCCTCACTGAAGAGATAGGCTGGCAGATAGGTCGCGGCGTATACCATCAGCGGGAGCAGGCCGAGCCAGAATGCGGCTTCGACCAGCGTGATCCCCGGCACCGGCAGGCCGCGACGGCTGAGGAACAGACGCCGCCGCCCCGCCGCCCAGCGCAGGGCCAGGAAGACGAGACCGGGCACGGGTGCCAGCACCAGCGCGTTCCATTTCGACGCCATGGCGAGGCCCAGCATCACGCCCGCGATCGCAAGGCGTCGGCGCCCCGTCTCCGGCTCGCGCATGGCCGCTACACTTTGCCAGAAGGCGAGCGCGAGGAAGGCGAGATAGAAGATGTCGAGCATCGCGATGCGCGCATTCACGAACAGCAGGAAACCGGTCGCGAGCAGGACGCCATAGGCGAGCGTGGCGAACCGGCTCAGCGTGGCGAACCACAACGCGCGCATGGACGCGAATAGTGCGGCCGTACCGGCCACCACCGGAAGGACGCGCCAGCCCAGGGGAGTGTCGTCGATAACCAGGACGCTCAAGGCCAGCAATTGCTTGGCGAAAGGCGGATGTTCGCGATTGGTGAACTCGCCGAGCGATAGCCACTCGCGCAGGGCGGGAACGTAATGGACCTCGTCGAAATAGGCGATGCTGGGGATTGTCAGCCGCACGCAGCACAGGGCCAGGAATGCGATTGCCAGCAGCGCGCACCAGTCGATGGGATCCTGCGATGCAGTGCGCGCTGATTTCATTCCGGGCCCGGTACGGTCGGCTCGCGCGCTTGACAAGTCCGGTGCTTGCCCCGGATGCTGTCCACCACAGTTGCGTTCCCGCCACAGCTTTTTGCGAAGCGCCCGGATCGCGCAATCAGGCCCGGTGTTGCGTCGGCATCGTGCTATGCTACTCGGAAACCCACCGAACTTTCGGGCCTGTTTGGTGGAAAAAGTCGCAATCGCCCGGTCGCCTTCGATGATCGAAGAAATGGAGAATTTGTAATGAAACGTGCTCTTGCACTCGGCGCAGCCGCAGCCGCCATGATCGCGGCTCCGCTTGCCGCTGCCGATCGCATGTCCGCTCCGGTGGAAAGCGAATCGGAAATCGGCGGTGCGAACCGCGGCCTCCTGCTGGTCGGCGTCGCAGCCGCTCTCGTCACCGTCATCCTCGTCGCCAATGAGGACAATGACGACGAAGCGGTCAGCCCCTGAGGCCTCGGCGTTATGAATAAAGAGGGGCGGGAGGGCGACTTCCCGCCCCTTTTTGCTGCGCCCCCTTTTTATCGTGCGCCCCGCCAGCTTTGTTGCGAGCTGCGGCGCCCTTGCCTAAGCGTGCAGGCATGAAAAAGACCACCGGAACCGACCGCTCGATCACTCAGACCTGGCGCCCCGCCACACAGGCAGTCCGCGGCGGCACCTGGCGGTCGGAACATGGCGAGACCAGCGAGGCGCTGTTTCTCACCTCCGGCTACACCTACGACGATGCGCAGACCGTGGCCGATCGCTTCGCTGGCGAGGCCGAGGGCATGACCTATTCGCGCCTCCAGAATCCGACCGTTGCGATGCTGGAGGAACGGATCGCGCTGCTCGAAGGGGCGGAAGCCTGCCGCGCGCAGGCGAGCGGTATGGCGGCGATGTCGACCGCGCTTCTGTGTCAGCTTTCTGCGGGCGACCATGTCGTCGGCGCGCGCGCGGCTTTCGGTTCGTGCCGCTGGCTGCTCGACAGCCTGCTGCCCCGTTTCGGGATCGAGACGACAGTGGTCGACAGCGCCGATAACGAGGCGTGGGAGCGGGCGATCAGGCCCAACACCAAGGTCTTCTTCTTCGAAACGCCCGCCAATCCGACGCTCGACATCGTGGATATGGATTACGTGTGCCGCCTGGCGAAGGATCGCGGCATCGTGACGGTGGTGGATAACGCCTTTGCCACCAGCGCCTTACAGAAACCGATGGATTTCGGCGCGGACGTGGTCGCGTATTCTGCCACCAAGCTGATGGACGGGCAGGGCCGGGTGCTGGCGGGCGCGGTGTGCGGATCGAAGGAATGGATCGACGAGGTCCTGCTGCCGTTCCAGCGCAACACCGGGCCCAATATCGCGCCGTTCAACGCCTGGGTGGTCTTGAAGGGACTCGAAACGTTGAGCCTGCGCGCGCACAGGCAGAGCGAGAATGCCGTCATGCTCGGCAAGGCAATCGAGGGGCGCAGGCTTGAAATGCGCCACCCCGGCCTTTCCAGCCATCCGCGCCACGCGCTTGCCATGCAGCAGATGGCCGCGACCGGGCCGGTCTTCGCTTTCGATGTCGGCGATCGCGCAACCGCCTTCGCCGTGCTCGACGCGCTGCAGCTCATCGACCTCTCCAACAATATCGGCGATTCGCGCAGCCTGATGTGTCACCCCGCCAGCACGACCCACGCCGGAATGACGGCCGAAGCGCGTGACGAAATGGGCGTGAGCGAGGGGCTTCTGCGGATCAATGTCGGGCTGGAGGATGTCGAGGATCTGATCGAGGATCTCGACCGCGCGCTCGACACGGCGGGGCTGTAACTCCCGGTCAGGCCGGGCAGCAATCGTCGAGCGCTGCGCCAAGCGCGGCGGCGGTCGACCACGCGCGGTTGCAGGGCGCATCGTCTGTCAGCGCGGCATGCGCGGCGAGGCCTTCGCCATCGATCATGGCCAGAATCAGACCCTCGTCGCGCGTCATGCCCGGCGCGCAGCAGGGGGCGAGGCGGATCTTGCGGCGCGAGCTGCCTGCGAGTTCGACTACGAGACTGCGCGCAAGCGTCAGCGGGCGCTGGAAGCCCGATCCGAACGTATCGAGAGCCAGCAGCGCCGCCGAAGCGTCGCGCAATCCGCAGCCGACCATGCGGCGAATCAGCACCATCGCGACGCGCCTTCCGCGGTTCTCCGGCATCGGCAGCACCAGCGCGGTTTCGGGCCGGCCGGGCGCGGGAGCAGGGGTGGGAGCGGCGTTGGACATCGGATCCTCCTTGTTTCGGTCCCACCATAATATGCAAATGCAAATCATTCGCAACAGGTGATCGGACGCAGGAGGCAGTTATTCCCAAGCCAGTTCTGCTTGCAGCCAATCCCGCGGCTTGTCGTAATCAGACTTCGCAGGCGATCCCGTCATCGTCGCGGTCCAGACCGGCGCGATAGCCGGGATCGCCGCGCCGCAGCGGCGCCTTTCCGGCGGCTCGCACGGCGGCGCAATTGGCGTAATAGACGCGCCCGTCGATCGATTGCGCGGTGGCAACCGGCTGTGACGCGCGCCCGCTGCGATGGCAGTGATAGCCGCCCGTCTTGCGATTGTTGTGGCAGCCTTCGCCGTTCAGCCCGCCGGGATGGGCGATGGCCGGTCCGGCCCAGGGGAGAGTGGCCGCTGCCCCGGCAAGGGCCAGCAGTGTGAGGAATGTCCTTCGCATCGGCCGAGCCTAGGCCACGTTTCTTGCCAATTCCCTGCCCGCCCTTGCCCTCGGCGCGTCTATGCCTATTCTGAAGCGCGATGAAATTTCTCTTCCCCCATGCCGCCATCACGCACGACATCACCGTGAGGGTCTCGGTCAATTACATGCCCGAACAATCGCGGCCCGAGGTCGGCAAGTGGTTCTGGGTCTATCACATCCGGATCGAGAACGGATCGGACGAGACCGTGACGCTCAGGCGCCGACACTGGCGGATCACCGATGGCGAAGGGCGGATCAGCATCGTCGATGGCGACGGAGTGGTCGGCGAAGAGCCCACGCTCGCGCCCGGCCAGTCGCACGATTACGTGTCGGGCTGCCCGCTCGAAACGCCGCACGGGTCGATGGAAGGTTTCTACACCTTTCACCGTCAGGACGGATCGCCGATGGAGGTGCGCATCCCCTTCTTCCCGCTCGCTGCGCCCGCGACGACGCATTGAGGCACGGGGACTAGATTCCGGGCGCGTCCGCCTCGGAATCGTCTTCCGGATCGGTGTCGGTCGGCGCGATCTTCAGCTTCGCTTCGAGGCCGAGCCAGGCGGCCAAATTCTCGAAGTCGCGCGTGACCGGATAATGGGCGAGTTCGGCACGCGACGGGTCGATCCGCAGCACAAGTCGCTTTTTCTTGCACTGCAGGCGTGACGCCGCGAGCGCGGGGCGCGATCCGCCGCCGAGCTTGCGCGCCAGCCGAAAGCCGAGCCCCCAGGTCACGGCTTCATGCAAGGTATCGCGATCGGCCAGTGCCAGCAGTCGCTCGGGATAATCGGTCCGCCCGATGCTGGCATGGAGCGCCGCGCAGATCTGGGCGCGTTCGCGCGGCGTGCAGTCGATCCAGCGCTTGTCGAGCGCCCAGGCGATGGCGTGCGACAGTCGCAGATTGGGCTCGACCCGCTGCAAGGCATCGGACAATTGCGCCGCGACCAGCCGCAGGCGCTCGGTATTCGCAGATCCGTCGGAGCGTCCGCCATCGCCCGCCAGATCGACGCTCCAGCCTGCGACCAGAGCCGCATCGGTGATCGCTGCGCCCAGCATGGTCGCGAATTCACTGACGCCCGCAATCAAGGGATCCTTGGCGCGCTGGACGGGATCGAGCCGGTCGAATAGCAGCCCTTCGCGAATGCCCCAGCTGGAAAAGACCAGCTCGTCCGGCTCCAGCGATTTGAGCAGCGGGCGCAGCAGGGCCGCGGCGTCGGGCAGATATTCGGCGCGCATCTGGCTGATGCCGGGGCATTGAGCCAGCTTTTCGGGATCGGCGGAAATCAGCCGCTGCGCCAGCGTGTCGGCCTCTTCAACGTCGAGCCGGAAGCCGTGCGGATCGCTCAAGGGATAATCGCGCCGCATCATCGCATAGGCGGCAAAGGCCCGCCATGTACCGCCGACCATATAGAGCGGGCCGGGATGCGCCGCCGCCCAGCCGACCCGATCGAGCTGCGCGCGCACGCGCTTGGCGAAGCCCTTCTTGTCGGACCGGTCGAGCGCGGGAAGACGCAGAGTACCGAGCGGAAGGCTGGACGCCTGATGGCATTCGCCGTCCACAATCGAGACCAGTTCGAGGCTTCCGCCGCCGAGATCCGCCACCACTCCGCGCGCGCCGGGGAAGGCGCCGATCGCGCCGGTCGCGCTGATCCGTGCTTCTTCCTCGCCCGTCAGCAGGCGCGGTTCGAGGCCGAGTGCGGCGACGGCGGCAAGAAATTCCGGCCCGTTTTCCGCATCGCGCGCCGCCGCCGTGGCAACGGTCTGTATGTCGGTGACGCCGAGATCGTCGAGAATGCGCGCATAGCGGGCGAGCGCGCCGAGCGCCTCGTCGCTGGCCTCTTCGGGTATCCGCCCCGTTTCGGACAGATCGCGCCCGAGCCGTGCGGCCACTTTCTCGTTCCAGACCGTTCGCGGCGCGCGGGGCGATCCTTCGTAGATGACCATACGCACCGTGTTCGATCCGATGTCGATCACTGCGCGCGGCAGGTGGACGATGCGCTTCTCGCGCCGTGTGCCGAACGCTTCGCTCACGATGCGGCCTCCTGCTCGGGATGCTGGCCCAGGCGCAGGCGTGGCACGGCATCGGCTTCCAGCGCCTGGCCGCGACCGGATAGGGAGGGATTGCTCATGAAATAGCGATGGCAGTTGAAGCCTTCCGCTTCCACCCCATCGGTGTCGGCATCGTCCGATCCCATGCGCTCGTACTGGCCGTCGGCATGCAATTCCCAGCTCTGTTCGGTGTCGAGGATGTTGGCCAGCATGACCTGGCCCAGCACCTGATCGTGCACGGTCTTGTTGGTGATGGGCACCATCACCTCCACCCGCCGATCGAGATTGCGGCTCATCGCGTCGGCGCTGGTGATATAGACTTTGGCCTGACGACTGGGCAGCGTCTTGCCATTGGCGAAGGCCCAGATGCGGCCATGTTCCAGAAAGCGCCCGATAATCGATTTGACCTGGATGTTCTCGGACAGGCCGGGAATCCCCGCCTTCAGCGAACAGATGCCGCGCACCACCATGCGGATTTCCACGCCCGCCGCGCTGGCTTCGTAAAGCTTGTCGATCATCCCGCGATTGGTGATCGCGTTGAGCTTGACCCAGATGCCGGACGGCTCACCCGCGCGCGCGGCGGCGATTTCCGCGTCGATCAGCTCGTACAGTTTTTCGCGGATGCCGCCGGGCGATATCGACAGCGCTTCGAGCTTTTCGGGCTCGATATAGCCGGTGACGAAATTGAACAGCCGCGCGGCATCGCGGCCCAGGGCCGGATCGGCGGTAAAGAAACTGAGGTCGGTATAGATCTTGGCGTTGATCGGGTGATAATTGCCCGTGCCGAAATGGCAGTAGGTGCGGTACCCATCTTCTTCGCGGCGGACCACCAGGCTGACCTTGGCGTGGGTCTTCAACTCGGTGAAGCCGTAGATCACCTGCACGCCCGCGCGCTCCAGCTCGCTCGCCCAGCGGATATTGCGCTCCTCGTCGAAGCGGGCCTTCAATTCGACCACGGCGGTCACGGCCTTGCCGTTCTGTGCCGCCTCGACCAGCGCGGAGATCACCGGGGACTGGTCGCCCGCGCGATAGAGCGTCTGCTTGATCGAGACGACATTGGGATCGTTCGCCGCCTGGGCGAGGAAATCGACCACCACGTCGAAACTTTCGAAGGGGTGATGGATGACGATGTCCTTTTCGCGGATGGCGGAAAAGCAATCGCCGTCATGCTCCAGAATGCGCTCGGGATAGCGCGGGCTGAAGGGCGAGAATTTGAGATCGGGGCGCGGCTCGTCGCAGATCGCGTCGAGATTGCGCAGGCCCAGCATCCCTTCGGTCTTCACGATCATGGCGGCATCGACGTCGAATTGTTCGCGCAGCAGCGCTTCTGCCTTGTCGTCGCACTCGTCGTCCAGTTCGAGCAGGACAGCGCGGCCCCGGCGGCGGCGCTGGATCGCGGTGCGGAAATAGCGGACGAGATCCTCGGCCTCTTCCTCCACCTCGATATCGCTGTCCCTCAATACGCGGAAAACCCCGTCGCCCAAGATCTTGAAACCGGGGAAGAGCAGGGTGGCAAAGCGCGTTACCAGCTTTTCGATGGCGATATAGACCGCCTTGTCTCCCGGCACGCGCACGAAACGCGGCGCGCCGCTTGGGATCAGCACCATCTCCATCAGATCCGCCTTGCGCTTGCCGCGCTTCAGGCGAAAGATGAGGCCCAGCCCCATGGTCTGGACGAAGGGGAAGGGGTGGCTCGGATCGATCGCCTGCGGCGTGATCAGAGGAAGGATATCGGTGGTGAAATACTCTTCCGCCCATTTTGCCTGCTCTTCGTCGAGCTGGTCGGTATCGGCGATGAGGATGCCTGTTTCCGCCAGGAGATCGCGCAAGGCGAGCAGGCTGCGCTGCTGGCGATCCTCCAGCTTCAGCACCTGTTCGCGGATCGCGTTCAATTGCTGGCGCGGGGTGCGCCCATCGATCGCATGCGTATCGATCCCGCGCGTCATCTGCCCTTCCAGCCCCGCGATGCGCACCATGGTGAATTCGTCGAGATTGCTGGCGGAGATCGACAGGAAGCGCAGGCGTTCGAGCAGCGGATAGGCCGGGTTCTCGGCCTCTGCCAGCACGCGGCGGTTGAAGCTCAGCCAGGACAATTCGCGGTTGGTGTAACGTTCCGCCGCCTCGTCCAGCGTCACGGGCGTCGCCGAAGCGGTGTCCGAGGTGTCGACGGGGTCGGAGGCGTTCATCGGCGTATCGTCCATCTGCTCGGCGCTAGAGGCGCTGTGCTACGGAAATGTGGCAGAGGTATCGCCCTGTCAAACCGTTCGCTTGGAAATGCTCGCATATTGCGCGAGCGCGCCGCTCTGCCTATTCGCTGGCTCCATGAAGCGCACCCACCTGCCCCTGAACGCCCTGCGCGTCTACGACGCGGCCGCCCGGCACCTCTCCTTCACCCGCGCCGCGGACGAGCTGGCGGTGACGCCCGCCGCCGTCGGCCAGCAGATCAGGGCGCTGGAGGACCATCTCGGCACGGTCCTGTTCCGCCGCACCAGCAAGGGGCTGGAGCTGACGGCGGAAGGCGCCGCCGGGCTCGATCCCTTGCGCGAAGGGTTCCTGAAATTCGAAGAAAGCGTCAGCGCGATGCAGGCGGGGCAGGCGAGCGACAGCTACACTATCGCCGTCCCGCGCGAATTCTACGCCCAGTGGCTCGCCCCCCGGCTGGCGGAATTCGGCGCCGACAAGCCGGAGACGCGCTTTACCTTCGTCGCGGACGAGCATGCCGACTTCACCGAAGCCAATCTCGACTGCGCGATCCGGCTGGTGGACGGGCCGGGCGATCTCGAAGGCGTGGAACTCGCCCCCGCCGCGCGGATGACCGTGGCCCGCGCCGAAGCGCATGGCGGCGCGCCGGACCGCTGGATCGACTGGGGCGTGGCGCTGCCGGAAGGCGAGAGCGCGGCGATCACCGTCTCGAACGCCGGACAGGCCCTGTCGAGCGCGCTGGCCGGGCTGGGCCGGGCGATGCTGCCCGAATTGCTGGTGAAGGATGCGGTCGAGGATGGCCGCCTCGAAGCGCTCGCCGGGCCGGAACCGGGCCGCCGGGCCTACTGGCTGGTTGCGCCCACGCCGCAATGGCGGACGCGCAAGGTGAAGAGCCTGGTGGATTTTTTGAGTAGTTGAGTTTGTGTTTCGAACTCGCCTCCGCGAGTTGGTGGGCCGTCGGCCCGTCTGCGACTCCCTCGGTGCTGTTCCCTCCGCTTCGCTCCGGGGCACCTGCGGGGCGCGCCGTGCGCTTGCGGTCCGCTGGTCGCGGACCGGACCATTCCCGGCCTGAAGGCATGGCGGCGGAGCTCGGTCGGCGACCAGCCGACCGCAAGGGCGACCGCCCGCCCGGAGCGACCGCAGGGAGCGAGGACATCGCGCGCCGGATGGCGTGCGCAAAACAAGAAACGCTCGGTCGGCGACCAGCCGACCGCAAGGCCGACTGGCCGCCCGCAGCGACCGCAGGGAGCGAGGACATCGCGCGCCGGATGGCGTGCGCAAAACAAAAAACCTCAACGCTAGCTCTTGGCACCCGCGCTCTCGGCCTGGTCCCTGAAACCTACTCCGCGCTCTCGGCCCGGTCCCCCGAAGCCAAGGCCAAGCCCTCCGCAAGGCCCTCCTCGCGCCCTTCGCTTCTGGCCCGCGCCAGCAGCTCGTCAAGCTCCGCGCGGTGGCGGATTGCGCCGGACATTTCCTCTAGGATTTCGGCCCGGATGCGTTCGTACAAGGGATGGCCGGCGGTGACGTGCGCCGCGTATTTGTCCGGGCGGCGGTTGCGAAGGAAGAACATCACCAGCGCCTCGTTGTGCTTGGTGCCGTAGCTCATCATCCCGCCATCGGGCATGGCCTTCCAGACCGGCGTGCCCTCGATCGCGCGGGCGAGGGCGCTGTGTTCGAGATGGTCGACCCCGCGCTCCACCGCCGCGTCCCAGGCATTGGCGAAGCCTTCCGCGCCGGGCCGGGCGCGCAGCTTGTAGAGCGCCTCCATGCTCCGCCCGATATGCCGCGCCGCCTTGCTGACGATGCCGGTGGCGGCGAGATGGGCGATGAAGGCGCGCTGCTTGTCGGGCGTGATCGAATTGCGGCGCGGTTGCTTGTGAATGAAGGGCGCAAAGCCGAGCAACGGATCGTCCGCCCCCGGCTCCGGCCCGACGAAAGCGACGGCGGAGGTCGCCTGCCGCGCAATGGCGCGAGTGGGGGTGAGAAGGGTGGGTTTGGAAGGGTGTTCGTGTTTCGAGGAGTTTTTGTGTTCCGAGCCCACCTCCGTGGGTCCGTCCTCGGTGCTATTCGCGCGTCTTCGCGATGCGGCACCTGCGGGGCGCGCTGTGCGCTTGCGGGCGCTCACGCGCCCGTCTCCGGGCCGAGATTACAGGGGTAGGAAAAGCCCGGTCCGCGACCAGCGGACCGCAAGGCCGACTGGCCGCCCGGAGCGCTTTGCGCGGAGGCAGCCAAGGCGGACGGACGTCCGCCGCCCGGCGCTTGAGGGGCTAAACAAACGAATCCCTCTGCAGGGCTAAACGAGGACTCGGAGACGAAGCGGGGAGGGGTGTGGTCTAGCATGACCACGCTCAGATTGCAGATTTTACCCGTGTAGGAAAATTGATTCCTCTTCCCATCTCTTTAAAATTGGAACACCAAGGTGTTTAATGCTGCAACTTAGCAATGGACCTCAGATGGAAAATCCCGGTGATGCTTTACGCGACATGGCGGCCAAGTTATTATCTGCACGTTATGGTGGTGCGACGATTGAAAAACGCGTTATTGGGAAGAAGGTTGACGTATTTTTCGAAATAGAAAGTTTTGGCAAGAAGACAAGAATATTCGTAGAGGCTAAGGACTATGAAAAACCTTTAAGGAGGTCCCAGATTAGCAAAATTTGGAGTGATTATTCTGGAATAATCAATGGCAATAATCCAGCTTTACTTCTGATAGTTACTAGAAATGGGTTAACCACCGACGCTGACGCTTACGTAAGCGACGAGCAGAACCAAATTCGGCACCAAACGATAAGGCAGATTGAAAATGATGCTCTTGGTTTGGAAGGCTATATAGAATCGCAGGTGAAAGTTTTTGAAGAGGATGGACTTAGCGATTATTATATTCCTGCACGTGCGCTCAAAATAAATTACAGTGAAGATCAAATCCGAAATTACGGGCCTGAAATTGACGCGTTTAATGAGATAACAGAATGGATAGACGGTAAGACGTCAACGCCGATCGCAATCTTGGCCGGTTACGGGGCAGGTAAATCGAGCTTGGCAAAGAGGTTAATGGCCTATCAAAGTGGTCGAGCGCTAAATGACAATGATTCTCGACGTCCTATCTTAATACGTCTTGGCGGTCTTACTCGTTATTCGAGTATAGAAGGTCTTCTCGGTGGCACGTTCACGAGCGAATTTCCTACACCAAATTTTAACTTTCAGGTCTTTGTCAAACTGAATAAACTCGGTCGTATCCTTATCATCCTCGATGGCTTCGATGAGATGAAGCATGCTATGTCTTGGGTCGATTTTAAAAATCAAATTAGAGACCTTAACAGGCTGATTGACGGCGATTCAAGGGTGATACTTCTTGGAAGACCAACAGCTTTTTTATCACTTGAGGAGCAGCTTTTTGTACTCCGCGGAGTAAGGAGGTTTGGCACACAAAATCGTCATGACATCGATTGGCCCCAATTTGCTGAGTTCGAGCTTTGTGAATTTAACGCCGAAGAGGTCTCGCTATTTATTAAAAAATATTTAAGTTATAAGCTGAAGAGGCTGAATGTCGGCGATTCAACAGTCGGCGAGAGAATTGAGGAGGTGCAAGAGATAACCTCTATAGATACAAAGCTTTTCGCGAAGCCTGTCCATCTTAAAATACTCGTTGATCTTGCTGCTGATATTAAGGTCAATCTTGAAAGAATTTCTGGCGGCGTAACGCGATGGGCGCTCTATGAAATGTTTTTTGCTGAGTTATCCGATCGCGAGGCGGCGAAAGAGGCGCGCAGGCCTCTATCCTCGAATAATCGATTAACCTTCCTGCGAGAATTGGCTTATTGGCTTTGGTCAAGTAAGGATGGGCAAATTTCCTTCCAAGTCGAAGACCTACCGCAAGAGCTATTTGAGTTCAGCGGTTATGATTTTGTTTCGCATGATGTTGCAGCAAGAGAGTTCCTAACTGGGGCATTCATCGAAAAAAAGGATGGCGATACCTACTTTTTCGGCCATCGTTCTTTCGCTGAATTCTTAGTTGCTCAGTATATGGTTTGCACCCCGCCGCGGGGAGCGGCATATTCCTATTATTCTCGTCTTATAGTCGATGGTGTCGCGCAATTCATTGCAGATCATGATAGCCCCCAAGTATTTGATGGTTGGGTAGAAAATATAAGCTCTGCTAGCAGAATGATTAATCTCGAATTTCTTAGTTTTCTCCAATTGAAGGTTTCTGAGGAGTTTGATTTGCGGAAAAGATTGCCGCAAAATTCAGCGCTATCCGAGTTATATAAGATATATGTTCCGGACACGAAGCAGTTGCGAAGCGGAGTTGCTCCGGAATTAGACGAAAAATTTTGGGAAAAGCTCGATCAAAGTTTCCGAACGGTTCCAGTCTCAATCTTGGGTCAACTGGTTCATTTCTATTTACAGGCCTCTGGTCGTTTTAAGCAAAATGACGACGTTTCGATTGCCTCAAAATTTGCGGGAGTCCTTCTCGAAAGGGTGTTTAAGACAGCAGAACTTGATCCTAACGCGCGGAAATCGTTCGTCGAAATTGCGTACGATGACGATCGAAAACTTGCGGTGGAGTGTATTGGCCCTATTCGTGAGCGATCTGACGGCCGTTATCTTTCGTTCTTTTGGGAGCCTCTATTGGACTGGGGGCATTCTAATCGTAATAACCGAGTTGTAGTTAGTTCAAGAGAGCTAACTGACGGTGCAGCGGTTCCGATTGAAATCCGACTGCCGTGGACAAATATTCTTGCTTTCATCGATTCTGAAGTTCGCGAGAAGGTAATAGAGCACTTTCGTCGATCGCCATCTATGTCTGATGTCGTTACGAAACAAATGAGGTCTCGGAAGGCCATTCGAAAAGGTCGCGATCGGCCCCGCCCTTGACCCAACCGACATCCCCCGCTAAGCGCGCCTCCATCCGGTGTAGGACTCGTCCAACGCCGGTCAGATAGAGCTGAACATTGCCGGTCATGTCCCGGGGGCCAGTCGCCAGGTGCGGCGTGGCTCTTTTCTATTGGGTTCCAGGCCTCGACGCGATCCCGGTTTTTACCGGGTGACGACGGGGGAGGGCTCGGGGCAGCCGTCAGAGTAACCCGGTGGCCGTGTGGGCCGGGGGTGGAGCGTTTCAGGCTCGTGCGTAGATCGTCCGCTTGGCGGATGGTCCCGGTTCGCTGGATTTCCGCCTTCGCGGGAATGGCGGCGACAGGCACGAACCCGATACAATCCGACCCCGTCCGCTAGTCGCTGCCGACCCTGACCCTTCAGGGAAAGTGGGAACCGGTTTCCCGCCCGGAAGGGTCAGCCCGAATGGGCATCTTCGCCCATTCGGAAAAAACAGGTGAAGAGAAAGAACTCACATGCCGACAATCAACCAGCTGGTCCGCAAGGGCCGCGAACCGCAGAAGGCCAAGTCCAAGGTCCCTGCGATGGAGCAGAACCCGCAGAAGCGCGGCGTCTGCACGCGCGTCTATACGACGACTCCGAAGAAGCCGAACTCGGCTCTGCGCAAGGTGGCCAAGGTGCGCCTGACCAACCAGCGCGAAGTCATCTCCTACATCCCCGGCGAAGGCCACAACCTCCAGGAACACAGCGTCGTGCTGATCCGCGGCGGCCGTGTGCGCGACCTTCCCGGCGTGCGCTATCACGTCCTTCGCGGCGTGCTCGATACGCAAGGGGTCAAGGACCGCAAGCAGAGCCGTTCCAAGTACGGCGCCAAGCGTCCGAAGTAAGGTTTAGCGCGGGTCCGGCTCCGGACCGCTCCCCCTCCCGGCTACCCTTCGCGGTAGTTTTTGGGTGGCCGGGAGGGGGAGTGGGCTGGTGCCGCAGGACGCTCACGCCAAGAAATTTGGTGAGGTGAGCGGCCACTCCGAAGGAGTTAGAAATATGTCACGTCGTCGTCGCCCAGAGAAGCGCGAAATCCTGCCGGATCCCAAGTTCGGGGATCAGGTCCTGTCGAAGTTCATGAACAACCTCATGCTGGACGGCAAGAAAGCCGTCGCCGAAGGCATCGTCTACACCGCGCTCGACGTGGTGGAAACGAAGGCCAAGGCCAATCCGGTCGAGCTGTTCCATGCCGCGCTCGACAACATCAAGCCGCAGGTCGAGGTGCGTTCGCGCCGCGTCGGCGGTGCGACCTATCAGGTCCCGGTCGAAGTGCGCCCCGAGCGTGCCCAGGCTCTCGCCATCCGCTGGCTGATCACCGCCGCACGCGGTCGCCCGGAAACCACCATGTCGGCGCGCCTGTCGGGCGAGCTGATGGATGCGGCCAACAATCGCGGCAACGCGGTCAAGAAGCGGGAAGACACCCACCGCATGGCCGACGCGAACCGCGCGTTCTCGCACTACCGCTGGTAGAGCGTTCGGTTTGAAGGCCGGGGCGGTGCGTCCCGGCCTTCAACCTGTCACATTAAATCCTACATAGGGGGCAGTGCTCGCTCGTCCCCCGACCACCCTCTCGCATTCACGAGGAATTCCACATGGCCCGCGACTATCCGCTGGAGCGCTATCGCAATATCGGCATCATGGCCCACATCGATGCCGGCAAAACCACCACGACCGAACGCATCCTCTATTACACCGGCAAGTCCTACAAGATCGGCGAAGTGCATGACGGCGCCGCGACCATGGACTGGATGGAGCAGGAGCAGGAGCGCGGCATCACCATCACGTCCGCCGCGACGACCACGTTCTGGACCGCCGAAGACGCGACCATGGACCCGCGCTCGGACCCCGAAGCGCTGCGCGCCGACCAGCCCAAGCATCGCATCAACATCATCGACACCCCCGGCCACGTCGACTTCACCATCGAAGTCGAACGCTCGCTGCGCGTACTCGACGGTGCCGTCGCAGTATTCGACGGTGTCGCCGGAGTAGAGCCGCAGTCCGAAACAGTATGGCGCCAGGCCGACAAGTACGGCGTGCCCCGGATGTGCTTCATTAATAAGTTGGACCGCACCGGCGCCGACTTTTATTACTGCGTCAAGTCGATCGTTGATCGACTTGGTGCTACGCCGCTCGTCCTTTATCTTCCGATCGGTGCCGAAAGCGATCTCAAGGGCGTTGTCGACCTTGTCAACATGCGCGGCATCGTGTGGCAGGCCGAAGATCTTGGCGCCAAGTACGAATTCGTCGACATCCCCGAAGACCTCGCCGACAAGGCCGCGGAATATCGCGAGCAACTGGTCGAGATGGCGGTCGAGCAGGACGACGACGCGATGGAAGCCTATCTCGAAAGCGGTGAGGCGCCCGACGCGGCAACGCTCAAGAAGCTGATCCGCAAGGGCACCATGGCGCGTGCCTTCGTTCCCGTGCTGTGTGGCTCGGCCTTCAAGAACAAGGGCGTCCAGCCCCTGCTCGACGCGGTTGTCGACTACATGCCGTCGCCGCTCGACGTTCCGGCGATCAAGGGCGTCCTGCCCGACAGCGACGTGGAAGAAACCCGTCCGTCGAGCGATGACGAGCCGTTCTCGGCCCTCGCGTTCAAGATCATGAACGATCCGTTCGTCGGCTCGCTCACCTTCACGCGCATCTATTCCGGCAAGCTTTCCAAGGGTTCGGTTCTGAACTCGGTGAAGGACAAGAAGGAAAAGGTCGGCCGCATGTTGCTGATGCATTCCAACAACCGCGAGGACATCGAAGAAGCATTCGCTGGCGACATCGTTGCGCTGGCGGGCATGAAGGACACGACCACGGGCGACACGCTGTGCGACCCGGCCAAGCCGATCATTCTCGAGCGCATGGAGTTCCCGGACCCCGTGATCGAGCTTTCGGTGGAACCGAAGACCAAGGCCGACCAGGAAAAGATGGGCGTCGCGCTCAATCGTCTGGCCGCCGAGGATCCCAGCTTCCGCGTCAGCACCGACCACGAATCGGGCCAGACGATCATCAAGGGCATGGGCGAGCTTCACCTCGACATCCTCGTCGATCGCATGAAGCGCGAGTTCAAGGTCGAAGCCAATGTCGGCGCACCGCAGGTGGCGTATCGCGAATATCTCGGCCGCGAAGTCGAAGTGACCTACACCCACAAGAAGCAGTCGGGTGGTTCGGGTCAGTTCGGTGAGGTCAAAGTCGTGGTCACCCCCGGTGAGCGCGGCGAGGGCGTCACCTTCGACGACCAGATCAAGGGCGGTAACATTCCGCGCGAATACATCCCGGCGATCGAGAAGGGCATGCGCGAGCAGGCCGAAAGCGGCCATCTGGTCGGCTTCCCGATCATCGACTTCGCGATCCGGCTGGTCGATGGTAAGTACCACGACGTTGACTCGAGCGCGATCGCGTTCGAAATCGCCGGTCGCGGTGCGATGCGCGAAGTGGCCCAGAAGGCCGGCATCAAGCTGCTGGAACCGATCATGAAGGTGGAAGTCGTGACCCCCGAGGACTATCTCGGCGACGTCATCGGCGATCTGAACAGCCGTCGTGGGCAGATCCAGGGCACCGACAGCCGCGGTAACGCGCAGGCGGTCGAGGCGAACGTGCCGCTCGCGAACATGTTCGGCTACGTCAACGAACTGCGCTCGTTCACGCAAGGTCGTGCGCAGTACTCGATGCAGTTCAGCCACTACGACGAAGTCCCCGCCAACGTGGCGGCGGAAGTTAAGGAAAAGCTCGCCTGACGGCGAATGGGGTAAACGAGTAGCTTGCTTAAGGCGAGCGATACAGCTAGGGGCGGCGCCTGTTTCGGCGGGTGCCGTCTCTCTCCCCCGCAGAGATTCAATCTTAGACAGAGGTTAAGAGTACAATGGCGAAGGAAAAATTCGAGCGGAACAAGCCGCACTGCAACATCGGCACCATCGGTCACGTCGACCACGGCAAGACCACGCTGACCGCCGCGATCACCAAGGTCCAGGGTTCGGCCGTCGATTTCGCCAACATCGACAAGGCCCCCGAGGAGCGTGAGCGTGGTATCACCATCTCGACCGCGCACGTGGAATACGAAACCGACGCGCGTCACTACGCGCACGTCGACTGCCCGGGCCACGCCGACTACGTGAAGAACATGATTACCGGTGCTGCCCAGATGGACGGCGCGATCTTGGTGGTGAACGCCGCCGACGGCCCCATGCCGCAGACGCGTGAGCACATCCTGCTCGCTCGCCAGGTCGGCGTGCCGCAGCTCGTCGTGTACCTCAATAAGGTCGACCAGGTCGATGACGAGGAACTGCTCGAGCTGGTCGAACTCGAAGTTCGCGAACTGCTGAGCGAATACGGCTTCGACGGTGACGAAATCCCCGTCGTCAAGGGTTCGGCTCTGGCCGCTCTCGAAGGCCGCGACGAAGAAATCGGCGAAAAGTCGATCAAGGAACTGATGGACGCTGTCGACAGCTACATCCCGCAGCCGGAACGCCCGGTCGATCAGAGCTTCCTGATGCCGATCGAAGACGTGTTCTCGATCTCGGGTCGCGGTACCGTCGTCACCGGCCGTGTCGAAACCGGCGTTGTGAACGTTGGCGACGAAGTCGAAATCGTCGGCATCAAGGACACGCAGAAGACCACCGTCACCGGCGTGGAAATGTTCCGCAAGCTGCTCGATCGCGGTGAAGCCGGCGACAACATCGGCGCCCTGATCCGTGGTGTCGGCCGTGAAGCCGTCGAGCGTGGCCAGGTCCTCGCGAAGCCGGGTTCGGTTACGCCGCACACCGAATTCAGCGCCGAAGTTTACGTGCTGTCGAAGGATGAAGGTGGCCGTCACACGCCGTTCTTCGCCAACTACCGCCCGCAGTTCTACTTCCGCACCACCGACGTGACCGGCGAAGTGATCCTTCCCGAAGGCACCGAAATGGTGATGCCGGGCGACAACGTGACCATCTCGGTCAAGCTGATCGCACCGATCGCCATGGACGAAGGTCTGCGTTTCGCAATCCGCGAAGGCGGCCGTACCGTCGGCTCGGGCGTCGTGGCCAACATCACGAAGTAAGCGCGCTAGCGGCTTCCTCCCGTTGGAGGGGCTGTAAGCTTAGAAACGTGGGCCCGGTTTCCCGTCAGGGAGGCCGGGCCTCGTTTTATGGAGGCGCGATTTGCGATCCCAGACTGGCGAGCGGCACGGTTCGTCGCATCGAGACGTCTGGGTCGAAAATCGACCGGATTAGGGGGTTGTCAGCCAACCGCCTTCCCCGTATATGCGCGCCTCCAGCAGGGGATTCGTCCCTTGCTTCACCAATTTCACGAGGCCGTCCGTTCCGGGAAACCGGGCTAAAGCGAGGCAGGCCTTTGTTTTTGGGGATAACCCGGACACTTCGGGAAAGTCCCTTGGCTCTTTCGCATCGGTATAGGTAATGGAAGCTCAGAACATCCGCATCCGCCTCAAGGCGTTCGATCACCGCGTTCTCGACCAGGCGACTGGCGAAATCGCAGAAACCGCACGTCGCACGGGTGCTCTGATTCGCGGGCCCATTCCCATGCCGACGCGTATCGAGAAGTTCACCGTGAACCGCGGCCCGCACATCGACAAGAAGTCGCGCGAGCAGTTCGAGGTGCGCACCTATAAGCGGCTGCTGGACATTGTGCAGCCGAACGCCCAGACGGTCGACGCGCTGATGAAGCTCGACCTTGCTGCGGGCGTGAACGTCGAAATCAAGCTCGCCTAAGCGAGGGGTTTCCGTCCTGCCGGAAGGACGCTAAGCGCACCGGATAGTTAAGGGCCCCCGAAGGCCCGTCTCGCCGCGAGGCCAGACAAGACATCGGGATACCGCCGGATTTCATCTGGGCCTGCGTCCCCCGTCTCGCTCTTCCCTAGGGGAGGGCAGTTCAGCCCGGACGGGGCGATGCATCGAAAAACGGGCTGACACGCACTTCGGATTTCGCCGATGTGCCTCTGTGAAGGAGTTTTGACGATGCGCACCGGCGTGATCGCAAAGAAAGTCGGGATGACCCGCCTGTTCCAAGAGGATGGACGTCACGTTCCCGTGACCGTTCTCGCTCTTGAGAACTGCCAGGTTACCGCTCACCGCACGGGCGACCGGGATGGCTATTTCGCTGTTCAGCTCGGCGCGGGTGAAGCCAAGCAAAAGAACGTCAACAAGCCGCAGCGCGAAGCTTTCGCCAAGGCGGATGTCGGCCTGAAGATGAAGGTCGCGGAATTCCGCGTTGAGAGCGAAGACGGGCTTCTGCCGGTCGGTGCACGCATCTCCGCCGAACATTTCATCGCAGGCCAGAAGGTCGACATCACCGGTCACACGCAGGGCAAGGGCTTCGCCGGCGCCATGAAGCGTTGGGGCTTCGGTGGTCTTCGTGCCACGCACGGCGTCTCGCTCAGCCACCGTTCGCACGGTTCGACGGGTAACCGCCAGGATCCGGGCCGCGTGTTCAAGGGCAAGAAGATGGCCGGCCACATGGGCGACCGTCAGCGCACCCAGCAGAACCTCGAAATCGTGCGCACCGACGCCGATCGCGGCCTGCTCTTCGTCAAGGGCTCGGTGCCCGGCGCGAAGAACAGCTGGATGCTCGTTCGCGACGCCGTGAAGGTGAAGCATGAAGACCTTCCGTTCCCGGGCGTGATGTATCGTAATCGCGACGAGTTCGAGCACCAGGAAGCGGATGCCGGTCTCATCGAGAGCGCTGCCGAAAGCAGCGTGAACCCCGAGGTCTCCGCCGAGCAGCAGGAAAAGCTTCTGCAGCAGCAGGATGCGGGTGCGGATGCCGATATCGGCGCCGCCGAAGACAACAGCACCACGCCGAGCGTCGACAAGGACGCCGGCGAGAACAAGGAGGGCTGATCCGTGAAGGTGAAGGTCCAGAAAATCGACGGCAAGGCCGCTGGCGACGTCGAGCTCAACGACGACGTGTTCGGGGTCGAGCCGCGCGCCGACATCCTGCATCGCGTCGTGACGTGGCAGCTCGAAAACCGCCGCGGTACTGCCCGCCCGACGCGCGAGCGTTCGGACGTGGCGCGCACCGGCAAGAAGTTCGGCCCCCAGAAGGGTTCGGGCGGCGCTCGTCACGGCGATCGCGGCGCTCCGATCTTCATCGGCGGCGGCAAGGCCCATGGTGCGCGCAAGCGTGACTTCAACCAGTCGCTGAACAAAAAGGTTCGTGCGCTTGGCCTGAAGATGGCTCTGTCCAGCAAGGCGAAAGACGGCCTCATCGTCGTCGACAGCCTCGAGCTGAGCGATGCGAAGACCAAGGCGCTCAAGGCCCAGTTCGACAGCAATGGCTGGAACGGCAAGGTCCTGTTCGTCGATGGCGACGCAGTGAACGACGGTTTCAAGAAGGCCGCACGCAACCTGCCGGGCATCAACGTGCTGCCGGCCATGGGTGCCAACGTTTACGACATCCTGAAGCACGACACGCTGGTCCTTACCAAGGACGCGGTCGAAAAGCTGGAGGCCCGTTTCAATGGCTAAGCAGGACATCGATGCACGTCACTACGACGTGATCCTCTCGCCGCACATCACCGAGAAGTCGACCATGGCTTCGGAGCACAACGCGGTTGTGTTCAAGGTTGCGGGCGGCGCGACCAAGCCGCAGATCAAGGAAGCGGTGGAAGCGATCTATTCCGGCCAGAAGGCCAAGGTCGTCGCTGTCAACACGATCAACGTGAAGGGCAAGACCAAGCGCTGGAAGGGCAAGCCCTACAAGCGCAACGACGTGAAGAAGGCGATCGTTACCCTCGCGGAAGGGTCGATGATCGACATCACGGAAGGTGTGAGCTGATCCCATGGCACTGAAGAATTACAATCCGACGAGCCCCGCGCGCCGCGGCCTCATCCTCGTCGACAAGTCCGGCCTGTACAAAGGCAAGCCGGTCAAGTCGCTCACGGAAGGCAAGCGCAAGACGGGCGGCCGCAACAACAAGGGTCACAAGACCTCGCGCGGCATGGGTGGCGGTCACAAGCAAAAGTACCGCTTCATCGACTTCAAGCGTCGCAAGTGGGACGTCGAAGGCACTGTCGAGCGGATCGAATACGATCCCAATCGGACCGCCTTCATCGCTCTCGTGAGCTACGCCGATGGCGAGCAGGCCTACATCATCGCTCCGCAGCGTCTCGCTGTCGGCGACAAGGTCGTGGCTGGTGAGAAGACCGATACCAAGCCTGGCAACGCCATGCTTCTGGGTCAGATGCCGGTCGGCACGATCTGCCACAATGTGGAGATGAAGCCGGGCAAGGGCGGGCAGATCGCTCGTTCCGCAGGAGCCTACGTTCAGCTGGTCGGTCGCGACCGCGGCATGGTCATCGTGCGTCTCAACAGCGGCGAGCAGCGTTACCTGCGTGCCGACTGCATGGGCACCGTTGGCGCCGTGTCGAACCCCGACAACCAGAACCAGAACCTGGGCAAGGCCGGCCGCCGTCGCTGGATGGGCGTCAAGCCGCTGACGCGCGGTGTCGCCAAGAACCCGGTCGACCACCCGCATGGTGGTGGTGAAGGCCGGACCTCGGGCGGCCGTCACCCGGTCACTCCGTGGGGCAAGCCCACCAAGGGCGCCCGTACGCGCAACAACAAGCAGACGGACAAGATGATCATCCGTTCGCGCCACGCGAAGAAGAAGAGGTAAGCGCACATGGCACGTTCCGTCTGGAAGGGTCCGTTCGTGGAACTCAGCCTTCTCAAGAAGGCAGAAACCGCGCAGGATGCGAGCAGCACCAAGCCGATCAAGACCTGGTCGCGGCGCAGCACGATCCTCCCGCAATTCGTCGGCCTGACGTTCAACGTCTACAATGGCCACAAGTTCATCCCGGTCTCCGTTTCGGAAGAGATGGTCGGCCACAAGCTCGGTGAATTCGCGCCCACGCGCACCTTCCCGGGTCACGCCGCCGACAAGAAGGGCA
>NZ_LWFF01000058.1 GCF_001635685.1 Erythrobacter sp. HI0063 | reverse complement strand
TCCAGATCGCGACCCAGCTCGGCTATATCGAGGGGATCGAAGCTCTGCTGAAGGCGGGCGTGCGAGTCGATCAGGCGAATTCCTCGGGCGAGACGCCGCTGATTTCCGCCATCCATCGCCGCGATACCGCGATGATCCGCATTCTCCTCAAAAACGGCGCAAGCCCCGACCGGACCGATAATTCGGGCCGCTCGGCACGTGATTA
>NZ_LWFF01000057.1 GCF_001635685.1 Erythrobacter sp. HI0063 | reverse complement strand
GTATCATTCCTTCTGCCGCCTCAGCGGACCTCCATATGTCGTCGAGCCGTCAGCCGGCTGCGGTTGGCGTGTTCGTCATCATGAGCGCGCCAGGCTCAGCCGCTGCATCTTCGCTGCGTAGGCGCTGTCGGTCTCGTGCGCTTCGGCGTCGGGATCGCCGACATAGAACGTGTCGTCGCGCCACATCGCGTGCATCACGATGGCAAGCTTGCGGGCGACCGCGACGCGCGCCTTGGCGTGGCACTTGGTCTTCGCGAGCTTCAGCCCCCATGTCTTGATCGTGTCGCGGCCCTTGAACCTTGTGAGCATCGCCGAAGCGGCCTCGTAGAGCGCGCGTCGCACGTCTGGGTCGCCCGCTTTGCTGATCCGCCCCTTTACGTCGATCGATGAGCCAGACTGCCAGCGGCGCGAGGTGAGCCCGAAGTAGGCCGCGACATTGCGCGAGCGGCGGAACCGGGCGGGATCGTCGATCGCACTCTTGAAGCTCAGGGAGGTCACTGGGCCGACGCCCGGGATCGCCATGAACCGGCGGCACAGCTCGTCGCGCATCGCGAGCTGGGTGACCAGCTTGTGCAGGATCAGATACTCCGCCCACAGCGCTGCGCGGGCTCGGAGCATGCACTCCATCAGCCCGGCGGTCATCGCATCGTCTGCGACCGCCTTGCGCACCGCCTTCTCCATCGATCCGCGACCGACCTTGCCGAGCCGGATCCCGAACACCTTCAGCGAGTGGCGGATGGCGTTCTCGATATCGAGGAACTTGCGCTTCAGGTTGCGCCGCTGCACCAGCAGCAGGCGTATCCGGTAGCAGTCTTCGGTCTTGATATGCGCCTCGCGAAACCACCCGGTGCGCATGATATGGGCGATGCCGAGCGCATCGGCGGCATCGGTCTTGTTGCGCTGGGCCGACAGCGCAGCGCGCACATGGCGGGTCTCCAGGCAGACAGCGGGAAGCCCCAGTTCGATCAATCCAGCATGCAGCCACGGCGAGATCGATCCCGCCTCATGGCCGACCCGGCGCAGACGCCCGGCAAAGCGCTCTAGCGCATCGGCGATCAACTGCGGCTCGGTCGGGACCTCGGTCTCCAGCACCACCTTGCCGTCATCGCCCACCACGCAGATCGCGGTCTCCTCGATCGATACATCGAGGCCTGCAAAGTACTCCATCATCCGACTCCTTCGCTTGCGTTGAACCGGAGCGGAGGAAGCGCCGAGCGCGGGAGAGGTGCAAGCAAGATCACCAGCGAACGAAGGTGGCGCACCCTTCGTGCGCGCCGCCAAGTCCTCGCCAAATACAGCGGCACTCAATTATCCCTTAAAAATCGGACGCTTACGGACACTGGTTCTAGGGTCAGGCAAAGCTACCTAGCGATGCGACGGATGGAGCGAGACTGCACGCGAACGGGTGCTGGGAGCGCATCGAAACTGCGCCCGCGCAACAAGCGAACTGCCGTGACAGGACATGTAAAGCGGCTGACGGTCGGCGGTCGGTTAGCCCTTGTCGGGCCGTGCGAGCGCCTCTGCCCTGAGCCTGTCGAGGCGCTCGGAACAGACCTCGTGAACCACACGGCCCAGTTCCTCGACCTGCTCGCCAAACCATTCAAGCTCTTCCTTAGTGATGCGGTAGTGTTTTGAGTAGCGCGCCTTGACGTATGCTTCTTTGAGCTTTTCGAAGCGCGCGCGGTTGCGCTTGGTTTTGCGCGGCCAGACATAGGTAAGGCGCGGATCGATGCGCTCGGCCTGGGTACGAAGAAATCCGAGATTGTGCACGTGAGGTGTGTAGAACGTGCAGACCAACAGCACGCAGTGATAAAGACGCTCTGTGGATTGGTGAAGAATGAAAGCAGCGTCACGCCACTCTTCCTGCCCCAGGAAAAAGTGGAATCCTTTCTTCGCGCTCGTCGCAAGAGGAAACCACTCGTCGAAATACTCTTGCGCCATGGCGAGCGCTTGCGTAGGCGTTTTGGGCTTGGGCGTGTGGAGTTCGGTGTCATCAGACTGGTAAAGCGCGATCCCGTCCTGCTTCACATCCATGAAAAAGTAGCGCCCATGCGCAAGCCCGTCGTTCACCTCCTGCAAGGTGTGAACGATGAAATTGACCGGCGTCTTGAGCGACTTGGTCACGCCGTATTCGCGCATCAGCCGGTCATCAAGCTTAGCCCAGTATTTGACCCGGTCGACCAGCCGCTTATCGTTGACAATGATGAGTAGGTCATAGTCCGACTGATAGCCTTTGGCGGTGTGCGGCTCATCGACCCAGGTCCCGCGTGCATAGCTGCCGTAGAGGATTACCTTCAGGATGCGCCCGGCCTTCTTCCATTCGTGCTTCGATAGCGCGAAGGCATCGTCGAACTCCTCGAAGATCAGCTGTACCACGCGCTCGATCTCGCGCTGCTTTTGCGGGGGGCAGATGATCGAGGTCGGTCTTCATCTCTCGATCCCTAGCAAGCTGTTTGGCTGCTTGCACCTGCCCAGTGACGAAGAGCGCGTGGCGATGGCGCCACCCATAGCGCTGAGGAGCCGCGCGCGGGCAGCTCCACGTTAGCAACAATCCGACTAGGATTGTTCGTTAGCAAAGTTAAGGGACGCTGGGGCGCAGCAATCCTGCGGGTTTGCGGCCTGTTTGGGTTCCCGATAGTCCGAGTTTTCGGTTCCCGATCGTCCGTGCCCCCCGGTTCCCGATGGTCCGAAGCGGTCACAGCGCTATCCACAGGGGCAGCCATCCGCATTTCTGGGGATGGAGCTTGATTTGGAGCGGTGCTATCCAAGAGTTGCCGCAGTCTTTCAATCTGACTTCTGGGCAATCCTAGCCAAGCAGGCGTCATGCCACTGCACGCAAAGCTGCCAGTGTGCGCGCTTGCTTGATCTCCCGCACGCTCTGCAACTCGCCACCGTCCAATAGTCGCGCAATCTCTGCGGCCACTTGATCCGCCGCAATGACGAGCGCGGTATCCAGATGCACATAGCGCTGGGTGACGCCGCGCGGGGCATGACCGAGTAGGCCCGAGATGGTCAGTTCACTGAATCCTTGCGCCGCTGCCATGCTGGCAAAGCTGTGGCGCAGGGTGTGCGGTGTCACTTTGTCCAGGCCTGCCCGCACGCAGACCCGGCCCAGCACCCGTACGACGCCTATAAAATGCCCATCGCCCCAATCCGCCGGGAAGATGAAGGGCGAATGACTGGACAAAGCTTGAGCCTCCAGCACTTGCATTGCTGAGTCTCCGGCCACGCGGGACTGCGGACCGGACTTGGTATCCGGAAAACGGACGAGATTGTCGTCGGGCTGAACCCATGCCTTGTGCATTGCCAGCACTTCCATGCGGCGAAAACCGGTGAGAAGCATGACGCGGATCGCAGCAAGGCCGGTCGGGTGTTCGCCCTCGCGTTCCATCTGCGTCATCACCTTGCCAAGGTGACGGATTTCGCCAGCGCTCAGATATCGCTTCACCTTCTGCGAGGCCATGATGCGCACGCCTGTTGCCGGACTAACCTCAATAATGCCGAGGCGGCGGGCGTGATTGAGTAGAGCGCGAAGTGTGCTGATGGCGCGGGCAGCAACGCCTGAGCCGCCAGCCGTTTGCCCACCTCGGCCTGTGCGCCTCGCTCGGGCGGTTCGACCAGCCGCAATATCACCTTGCAAGCGTTCAATATCTGCCAATTTCAATTGGCTGACCACGCGATTGCCGATCAGCGGCTTAATGTGGAGTTCAATACGGCTTCGATCACCTGCGATTGATGACGCCTTGATGGGGCGGCGATTGCGTCCGATCAGCCGACCGGCTTCGGCCTCGGCAAGATACCAATCGCAAACTGCTGCGATTGTCAGCCCCGTGCGGGCCGAGTGCCGTTCGGCGGATGGGTCGGCTCCGTCGATCACGGCGGCGAGCTTCTTTTGAGCGAGGTCGCGGGCTTGTTCGACAGTCAGGACTCCATACTGGCCTATGACACAGCGACGGGTCCTCGCCTCTTGGTTTCGATATTGGATGATAAAGGTTTTGGTGCCGCTGGGTTTCACGCGAACGCCAAAACCGCGCAGTTCGCTGTCCCAAAGGAAGGTGTCGCGCCCCCGGTTGGATTTGAGCGCCTCGACGGTGCGTTTAGTCAATCTGGTCATGCGATTTGTCCGTGATTTGAGTTGTCATTCCTTTCGAAGTTGCTCCTGCGCTCCGGCGGCCCACGCGCTTTATATTTGCTTCCCCACGCAGGTGCAGCATGGCCGGGGAAGCAGGGGGGAAGCAGTAGGAGGGAAACCGCCGGAAATCGCAGCGTACTAACGGCGACTCGGAGTGAAAAGTAAGCAATTGATATTGCGTGGAATACCGCATATTTCACTAAATTCGGAAACGGTAGCGAAAATGCGAAGGGGCAGTTGCCAAGGTTGGGGTCGGGCGTTCGAATCGCCTCGCCCGCTCCATTTCCAAAACATTCGGATGATATCGGCGCAGCCCTTCGGGGCCCGGCGCGCGCCGTTCCGCCGTTTGCGCCTCTAATAGATCAGCCACATCGCCCAGCCGCCCAGCAGGTAGCAGAAGCCTGTGATGAGCAGGATGCCGACGACGTTCAGCCAGATGCCGCCCTTGGCCATCTGCGCGATCGTGACCGATCCGGTGCCGAACACGATGGCATTGGGCGGCGTGCCGACCGGCAGCATGAAAGCGCAGGTCGCCGCCAGCGCGACCGGGATCAGCAGGCTCATCTGGTCCATTCCGATGCCCGCCGCCACGCCTCCCAGGATCGGAATGAAGGTGGCGGCGGTGGCGGTGTTGCTTGTCACTTCGGTGAGGAAGATGGTGAGCGTCACGACTGCCGCGACCAGCAGAATCGTGGGCAGCGCCTCAAGTCCCGCGACCTGCGCGCCGAACCATCCGTCGAGCCCGGTTGCCGCAACCGCGCTGGCAAGGCTCAGGCCGCCGCCGAACAGCAGAAGCACGCCCCATGGCAGGCCGTTCTCGGCATCGCGCCAGTCCAGCACCATCTCGGTCCGTCCGCGTGCAGGGATGAGGAACAGCGCGATACCCGCCCCGATGGCGATCGCGGTGTCGTCCAATTCGCCCAGCCAGGGGGCGGGGGCGGCGATGGAGGGGATATCGGCAAGAATTCCGGGCACGATCCACAGGAACGCCGCCGCGCAGAACACGAACAGGACCGCGCGCTCTCCCTGACCCATCGGACCGAGCTTGCGGATCTCGTCTGCGATCATCGCTCGCCCGCCGGGTATTTCGGCGAGCGAGAAGCTGTAGAGGAAGCGTGTCATCAGCACCCAGGAAACGAGGATGAAAACGAGCGCCAGCGGCGCGCCGATCATCATCCATTCCAGAAAGCCGATGTCGCGTTCCAATTCGTCCGCGGCATAGCCAGCGACGATGGCGTTGGGCGGACTGCCGAGCAGCGTGCCGAGCCCGCCGATACTGGCCGCCCAGGCGATGGCGAGCATCAGGCAGACGCCGAACCGGCGAATATTCTCGTCTGGCAGCGCGGCGATATCTTCGTGGCTCTCCAGCGGCGCCCCTTCGACGGCGGCACTCTTTTCGACCAGCAGGGCGAGAAGGGACAGGCCGATCGGCAGCATCATCAGCGTCGTCGCCGTGTTCGACACCCACATCGACAGGAACCCGGTCGCCAGCATCATGCCGAGCACGATCCGCCGGGGTTCGGCGCCCACGCGCTCGAGCGTAAGCAGAGCGATGCGGCGATGCAGCTGCCATTTTTCCATGGCGATCGCGATCAGGAAGCCGCCCAGAAACAGGAAAACGATCGAACTGGCATAGGGCGCCGTCGCCTCTCCCACGGTGATCGCGGTGAGGGCAGGGATGAGAACGATTGGCAGGAGAGAAGTCGCCGCAAGCGGTATCGCCTCGGTCATCCACCAGATCGCCATCAGCGTGGCAATCGCAGCGACGAAGCGAGCGTCCGGCGGAAGGCCCTGCGATCCGCCCAGCGCCAGCCAGACGACAAGCGCGGCGATCGGGCCGAGAACGCGCAGGCTCCAGATAAGGCGCGCGGAACGCCCACTGTCAGATGTCATTCCAAGTCCCTCCCGTGGTCGCCAGCTATGGCGCGACGCGGTCGGGGCGCAAGAAATTTCGATTGCCGTGCAGGTCGGGACTCGCAAGCCATGCCGTTCGTCACCGTCCGATCTCCTTTGGGCGAAACAAGGCTTGCACCGCGCGTTCGGATCGCTAATGGCGCGCGATATGTTGTATCGTTCAAACCACTCGCCACTCCGCACCGCGTCTTCGCTCGCCGCGCTCGCTTTCGCTCTCGCCGCCACGCCCAGCTTCGCGCAGGCCCAGGCACAGGTACCGGCACAGCCGACCTCGGCCGATACCGACAGTGCCCGGTCCGCTGGCGAGGACGATCTTCACAATCGTCAGGTCGGTCCCGACGGCGTCATCGTCGTGACCGCGCCCGGCCTGGAACAGCTCGACGTACTCGCCGGCACGTCGCTTGTCGAAGGGCGCGAATTGCAGCGCGAGATGAATGGCCAGATCGGCGAAATCCTCGCCAAGCAGCCGGGCGTGTCCGCCACCAGCTTCTCGCCCGGTGCCTCGCGCCCGGTGCTGCGCGGCTTCGAAGGCGAGCGGGTCAAGGTGCTGATCGACGGGATCGGCGCGATCGACGTGTCGAACACCTCCGCCGACCACGCCGTCTCGGTAGAGCCGCTGACTGCCGAGCGGATCGAAATCCTGCGCGGCCCCGCGGTCCTTCTCTACGGGAGCCAAGCCATCGGCGGTGCGGTGAACATCATCGATAAGCGCATCCCGACCCGCCGCCTCAACGAACCCTTCCATCTCGACGTCCTGGCCGAAGCCGACACCGCCTATGATCTGAGAAGCGGGGCCGCCTCGCTCGATTTGCCCTTGGGCGAGTATTTCGTCGCCCATGTCGACGGGTCGTATCGCAACACCAATGACCTGGAGGTGCCCGGCTTCACGTTGTCGCCCGCCTTACGCGCGGACATCCTCGCCGATGTCGCAGAAGAGACCGCCGAAGGTAATCTCGAAGAAGCAGCCGAATTGCAGGAAGCCGCCGACCAGCGCGGCATCCTCCCCAACAGTTATACCGAAACCTATTCGGTGAATGGCGGCCTCACCCTGTTCGCGGGCGAGAGCAATCTGGGCTTTTCGGCAGGCTATTACGACAGCGCCTATGGTGTTCCGGGCCGTCCGGGCACCGGCCATGCGCATGGCGATGAAGGGGGCGAGGAAGGCGAAGAAGAAGGCGGCGAAGAGCAGGTATCGATCGGGCTCAAGCAATTTCGCGCCGACATGCGCGGCGAACTCGCACTCGGTGACGGCTTCTTCTCGATGCTGCGAACGCGGGTCGGCTATTCGGACTATACCCACACCGAGTTCGAAGGGGACGAGGTCGGCACCGTGTTCGACGTCGCTGGCATCGAGGCGCGCGCCGAGCTGGTTCAGAACGACAGCGGCCGCCTCGGCGGAACGCTGGGCGTCCAGTATTACTACCGCGATTTCGAAGCGATCGGGGACGAGGCCTTCGTCGCGCCCAACCGCACCGATCAGTTCGCGATCTTCGCGCTCCAGGAATACGATCTCGACTTTTTCCAGATCGAAGGCGCCGCGCGCTACGAAATGGCGAATATCGAATCGGTCCCGCTGGGCGTCGAACGCGATTTCGACCTGTTCTCGGGCGCGCTGTCGCTGGTCTACGAGCCGGGCGGCGACGACCGCCTTCGCATCGGCATCACCGGATCGCGGGCCGAGCGCGCACCGGGCGGCGAGGAATTGTTCGCCAACGGCCCCCACATCGCCACGCAGGCCTTCGAGATCGGCAATGTCGATCTGACCAAGGAAAGCGCCTGGGGCCTCGAAGGCTTCGTGCGCGGCGAGGTCGGCCCGGCGACGGTATCGGTCTCGGTGTTCCAGAACTGGTTCGACGACTACATCTTCCTGCAAGCCACCGGCGCGGAAGAAGACGATCTGCCGGTCTTCCAGTATCTCCAGTCCGATGCCGACTATTTCGGGATCGAAGGCGAGGTGAAACTGCCGCTGGTCCAGTCCGACCGCTTCACGCTCGGCGCCGATCTGCGCGGATCGTATATCGAGGCCAAGCTCGACGACGGCACCCCGCTGCCGCGCATCCCGCCATTCAGCGCCCTTGCCGCCCTCGATGCAGGTTTTGCCGGGATCGACGGCCGGGTCGAGGTGCAGTATTTCGGCGAACAGGACGAGATCGCGCCGTTCGAGACGACCACCGACGATTTCACCTTCGTCAACGCCTCGCTGGCCTTCAGCCCCTTGCGCGGAAACGATCTGGTGCGCGTGATGGTGAAGGCGGACAATATCTTCGACGTCACCGGGCGCCGCCATGCCAGCTTCACGAAGGATTTCGTGCCGCTGGCAGGCCGCAATTTCAAAGTCAGCCTGCTCGCCAGCTTCTGACGATAGCCGGTCGGAAAACCCGGCAACGCCAATCCCGATCGGAAAGGCGGCGCCGGGTTTCTATCGCTCTCAGTCGGTCGGACGCTCGACCGCGCCTTCCGCCCGACCTTCGGCGCGAGCCGCTTTCAATTCCGCTTCCATCCGCTTGTCGCGTTCGGCCACCGTGCCGATCCTGCCGCGCACCTGGCCATAGGCGAACACCATCAGCAACCCGCCGATCACGGCAAGGTTCTTGAGCGCCGCCTGCGCCTGGGCCGGGTCGGTGACCTGGTAATGGAACAGCACGATCGTGATCGCGGTAAAGCCGGCGAGAACCACGGCGGCCAGCCGCGTCATGAACCCGCTCGCCAGGATCAGCCCGGCAACGATCTCGAACACGCCGGTCGGCATGGCGAGGCTGCCGGGAAGGGTCGTCTGCGCCGTGATGTATTCGGCGGTCGAGGCCGGATCCATCACCTTGTTGAGGCCGGCCAGAATGAACAGCAGCGCGATACAGATGCGCCCGGCGATCGCCGCAATGGTAGCCATGAAATCTCTCCCCGTTTGGTCGGGGACGGATCATGGCACCGCGCTCAACCTTTCTCCAACTGGAAAGTGAGCGCGGCGTGGTCGCGCAGGCGCTCGACGAGCGCTTCGCCCAAGAAACTGCCCGGCGTGCCGACTCCACCAGGCTCGTCGCATTCCAGCAAGGCCATGCCGGTTTCGCCCAGCATCCGGCTGGTCGATCCGTAACCCGGATCGTAACGGCCCTTGACCGCGTAATGCATCCGCTTCCCATCGGGCCATTCTCCCACGAAGACGAGATCGTAATGGCCGTTCTCGCGTTCTTCGGCACTCGGGCCCTCGCCGGGTTTGGGCGGCTTCGCGCCGAAGGGGTTCTTGAGCATTTTGGTCACCGCATCGGAGGCGGCCTTGCCTGCCTCGCCGGGGCTGGTCAGCATCATCTCATCGTAACGGAAGTCTTTTCCGTAGGGATGGCCGCGCAGGTAATTGGTGCGGTGGACGTTCTTCGTATTGATCGAGGCCATGATGAAAGGGGCGGCCCATTTGCCCAGCTCGTCCTCGTAATGCGGGATCAAGCCGTTGGGCTGGTCCGGCCCTTCGAAACCGGGCGTCAGCGCGAAGGGATCGTTGAGGATCTTGATCAGGGATGGCTTCTTCGCCGCCGCCTTCATGGTCGCACCGAGGCTGGCGGCGGTCCCGCCCGAAAACGTCCCCTGCATCGCGCGCACCCGGCCCTTCACACGCGGAGCGGGACTGCCGTTCTGCGTCTTGCCTTCCTTCTGGAGCATCAGCACGCCCAGATCGAAGGGGATGGAATCGAACCCGCTCGAAAAGCAGATGCGCGCGCCGGTCTTCTTGGCGGCTTCGTGATGGAGCGCGATCTGTTCGTGCATCCAGGCCGGTTCGCCGCAAAGATCGGCATAATCGGTGCCCGCTTTGACGCAGGCGGCGACGAGGGCATCGCCGTAGAGCTGATAGGGACCGACCGTGGAGAGCACCACGCTCGTGCGCTCGCACATCGCATCGAGCGAGGCGGTGTCCTCCGCATCGGCGACAATCAGAGGGGTGGAGGACGGCGCACCGATCTCGTCGCGCACCCGCTCGAGCTTGCCTGGGTCGCGGCCCGCCATCGCCCATTTCGGAGCATCGGCGGCGCTCCCATATTCGCGGACGAAATGTTCGGCGACGAGGCGGCCCGTGTAACCGGTCGCCCCATAGACCACGATATCGAATTCGCGTGCGGATTTGCTCATCATCGTTCTCCCTGTAGCGCCTGAATGCGCGCGGGGAGCTTTCGAGTCAAAGCCTCGGCAACGTCACCCCGCGCTGGCCCATATATTTGCCCGCCCGGTCGCTGTAAGTGACTTCAGGCCGTTCGTTGCCCTGCAGGAACAGGAACTGGCACGCGCCTTCATTGGCGTAGATCTTCGCAGGCAGCGGCGTGGTGTTCGAAAATTCGAGCGTCACATGCCCTTCCCAGCCCGGCTCCAGCGGGGTGACGTTCACGATGATCCCACAACGCGCATAGGTGCTCTTGCCGAGGCAGATGACCAGCACGTCTTCGGGCACGCGGAAATATTCGACCGTGCGGGCGAGCGCAAAGCTGTTGGGCGGGATCACGCAGACATCGGTTTCGCGATCGACGAAGCTGTTGGCGGCGAAATCCTTGGGATCGACCACCGCGCTGTCGACATTGGTGAAGATCTTGAACTCTGGCGCGACCCGCGCATCGTAACCGAACGAGCTGAGCCCGTAGGAAATGCAGCCGTCGCGCCGCTGCGCTTCGACGAAGGGCTCGATCATGCCCTCGTTCAGCGCCTTGTCGCGGATCCATTTGTCGGAGAGAATCGCCATTGGAATGTGATCGCCGATGGCGGACCGGCGGGCAAGCGTTGCCGCGCATTTACCCTCAGTCGATCTGGGTGGCACCCAATTGCGGGTTCATCGCAGTGATGTGATTGAGCCAGGCCTTGGGACGCCGCAGCATCTTTTCGGGATAGTCCACCTTCACGCCGACCATCTGCGCGATCGTGCCGACGAAGTGGATGCAGTTGCGCGTGTCGAGATCGTAATACTTGCCCGGCGCGTGGCGCCAGCGGAAGACCTCGCGCCGGATGTCGTGATATTTGGCATCGTCCACCGTCACAGTGAAATGGCGATTGGTGGAGCGGACGTATTTGTCCTTCTCGGTCATCACGATGTGTTTGACCGGCCCGGCGAGCACGGCGGGCCCAGCGCTCTTGGCGGAGAAGCCGTAATTCTCCTTTACCGGGGTGCCGTCATCCAGCGTCCCTTCCATCGAGATGAAGGTGTGGGGATAGCGCCCGAACAGCACCGACCCGTCGAAGCTGTGGAAGGTCACCCGCACCTCGGCTTGCGCGGCGGCGGCCCAGAAAAGGGCGGTCAGGGCGAGAACGAACTGGGTCAGGATACGCATGATGCGCGTCCTAACCCGTTCGTGTTTGAACCTTCAATGAAAAGGCGCGTCAGAGCGATGCGAGCAGCGTTGCATTGCCGCCCGCCGCCGTGGTGTCGATGCAGACCACGCGCTCGGTCGCAAAGCGCGCGACGTAATGCGGGCCGCCCGCCTTGGGGCCACTGCCCGACATGCCCTCGCCGCCGAAGGGCTGGCTTTCGACGACCGCGCCGATCTGGTTGCGGTTGACGTAAAAATTGCCGACCCGCGCCCTCGCCTCGACGAATTCGCGCGTCGCTTCCAACCGGCTATGGAGCCCCATCGTGAGGCCGTAGCCGGTCGAATTGATATCTTCGACCACCTGGCCCAGCTGATCGGCGCGATAGCGCACGACGTGCAGGATCGGCCCGAAATTCTCGCGCTTCAAATCGAGGATCGAATCCATCTCGATGATCGTCGGCGCGAAGAAGCATCCGGCGGCCAGCCCCTTGTTGAGCTTGCGCCGCCAGACCTGCCGCCCGTTCTTCTTGCGCCGGGCGACGTGCCGTTCGAGCGCGGCCTTGGCGTCGGGATCGATCACCGGGCCGACATCGGTGGCGAGATCCTGCGGATCGCCGATCGTCAGCGCTTCGAAGGCGCCGCGGATCATCGTCAGCATCTCGTCAGCGACGTCTTCCTGGATGTAGAGCGTGCGCAGGGCCGAACAGCGCTGGCCTGCGCTCTGGAAGGCGCTGGCAACGACGTCGCGCGTGACCTGCTCGGGCAGGGCCGTCGAATCGATGATCATCGCGTTCTGGCCGCCGGTCTCTGCGATCAGTGTGGCGATCGGCCCCTCGCGCGCAGCGAGACCGCGATTGATCGCCTGGGCGGTGGCGGTCGATCCGGTGAAGGCTACGCCGGCAAGGCGCGGGTCGGACGTAATCATCTCACCGACCTCGCCAGCGCCGGGCAGCAATTGGAACACTTCGGGCGGAATCCCCGCCTCGTGGCACAGCCTAACCGCGAAGGCGGCGATCAGCGGCGTCTGTGGGGCGGGCTTGGCTACAACAGTGTTGCCTGCTGCGAGAGCCGCGGCGGCAGGGCCGATGAAAATCGCCAGCGGAAAATTCCACGGGCTGATCGTGGCGAAGACGCCGCGCCCGGCCATGGTCAGCCGGTTCTCTTCGCCCGTCGGGCCCGGCAGCATGATCGGCTCGGCGAATTGGCGCCGCGCCTCGAGCGCGTAATAGCGCAGGAAATCGACCGCTTCGCGCAGTTCGAGCACCGCGTCGGGCAGGGTCTTACCCGCCTCGCGCTGGCACAGCGAGAGGAATTCGTCAGTGTGCTCCTCGAACAGATCCGCCGCCTCTTCCAGCAAGAGCGCACGGCGCTCGCCCCCGAAAGCGTTCCAGCGCGGCTGGATCTCGAGCGCGCGGGTGATCGCATCCTCGACCTCGTGCGGCAGCGCATCGCGCCGCGTGCCGACTTCGTCGTTCAGATCGTGCGGCTTGTCGATCGGGGCGATCTCGCCCTCTTCGTCGCTCATGAAAGTGGGCTGGGCGTGCCAGTGCTTCTCTTCGAGCGCTTCCAGACGCTCCAAGAGCGGTTCGCGCACCAGCGGATCGGCGAGGTCGATCCCGGCGCTGTTCACGCGGTTGGGGAAGATATCCTTCGGCAGCGGGATGTCGGGATTGCGGCGCGGCGCCATCGCCGCCAGCTCAGCGACCGGATCGGTGGCGAGATCCTCGGCAGGGACATCGACGTCCGCCATGCGATTGACGAAGCTGGAATTGGCCCCGTTTTCGAGCAGGCGCCGCACCAGATAGGCGAGCAGATCCTTGTGGCTGCCGACCGGCGCATAGATCCGCACCGGGGTGCGCGCATTGCCCTCTTCCTGGGCGAGAGCGCCGTAGATGTCCTCGCCCATGCCGTGCAGGCGCTGAAACTCGAATTTGGGCGTATCCTGCCCGCTCGACGCTGCGCGCCCTTCACGCTCGGCCAGCGATTTGATCGCACCGACCGTGTAGGCGTTGTGCGTGGCGAAGGCGGGATAGACCAGATCGCCCGCCGCCAGCAGCCGTTCGGCACAGGCGAGATAGGACACGTCGGTCGCGATCTTGCGCGTGAAGACAGGGAAATCCTTGTATCCGCCCACCTGGCTCAATTTGACTTCGGTATCCCAATACGCGCCCTTCACCAGCCGCACGAACAGCTTGCGCCCATGGCGCCGTGCCAGCTTGGCGGTCCAGTCGCACAGCGGAACGCCGCGCTTCTGATAGGCCTGGATGGCGAGGCCGAAACCGGTCCAGCCGCCCGCCTTGCCGTTCGCGAACAGGCTGTCATCGGCCACCAGCGCTTCGAACACGTCGAGCGAGAGGTCGAGCCGTTCGGCTTCTTCCGCATCGATGGTGAAATGCATGTCGGCATCGCGCGCCCGGCTCGCCAGAGCGTGGACGATCGGCACGAGCGCAGCGACGGCGGCATCGCCATGCATGAAGTCATATTTGGGATAGAGCGCGGACAGCTTGACCGAGATGCCCGGCGATGTGGTCAGCCCCGATGCAGTTTCGCGCGAGAGGCGATCGATCGCCTGTTCGTAGGATACGCGATAGCGTTCGGCATCGTCGAAGGTCATCGCCGCTTCGCCCAGCATGTCGAAACTGTGCGTGAGGCCGCGCGCGCGCTCGGGCTGGGCGCGCTTCAGCGCTTCGTCGATGGTGCGGCCAAACACGAACTGGCCGCCGAGGATGCGCATCGCCTGAAGCGTGGCCTTGCGGATCACCGGTTCGCCGAGGCGATTGACAGCCGCCTTCAGAGTGCGGCGCATGCCCTTCTGGCTTTCCAGCGGACGCTCCAGCACTTCGCCCGTCAGCATAAGCGAGAAGGTGGCGGCGTTGACGAAGGTGCTGCTGCTTTCGCCGAGATGTTCGCGCCAGTCGATATCGCCGATCTTGTCGCGGATCAGAGCATCGGCGGTCTGCGCATCGGGCACGCGTAACAACGCCTCGGCGAGACACATCAGCGCGATGCCTTCTTCCGTAGCGAGGCCGAATTGCTGCAGGAAGGCGTCGATCCCGCTCGCCTTGCGCTTGCGCGCGCCTTCCACCAGCCGGACCGCCAGAGCGTGCGAATTTTCATGCGCCTGGCTGACGGCGCGCGCTTGGTCGAGACGCTCCGCGATGCAGGCTTCTTCCTCCATCCGGTAGGCCTGTCGCAACACCGTCCTGTCGAGCGGATCGGAAGCGATCGCGCGCGTGGTGGCGCGGCTGGACGAGGCGGGCATGTGCTGAGAATGGACGTTCATGCGTGAGCATGTGGACCCCATGAGGGTCGCAATCAAGCGAAGTCGACTCCCTATCGAGGGTCTTGGGCCTGCGCGGCGAACCACGCGTCGATCCGCGATGCCGCAGCGTCCGGCACATGCAGGCCGAGCTTGCTGCGCCGCCAGAGCACGTCTTCGGCGGTGCGGGCAAACTCCTCGCTGGCAAGATAGCGCAGCTCCGCTTCGTAAAGATCGCCGCCGAAATGTTCGCCCATCCGGTCCATCCCGTCCGCCGTTCCGATCACGCGGTCGATCCGCGTGCCGTAGGCCCGGACCAGACGGCGCAGGAGCTTGGGCGGCAGCCAGGAATGGCGTTCGCCCGTGCGCTTCAGAAACTCCTCGAAATCCGCCATGTCGCCGCCCGGCAGCGGCGCATCTTTCGTCCACGCATCGCGCATCGGCAGATGGCCGGACAGTTTTTCGAGCGCGTGTTCGGCGAGCTTGCGGAACGTGGTGATCTTGCCGCCATAGATCGACAGGATCGGCGCGGCGTCCTCTTCGGCGTCCAGTTCGAACACGTAATCGCGCGTAACGGTCGAATCGCTGTCGGCGTGATCGTCGTAGAGAGGGCGCACACCCGAATAGGTCGAGACAATATCTTCTTCCGCGATGGACGTGCGGAAATATCCGCCCACCGCTTCGCGCAGATAGGCGCGTTCTTCCTTCGATATGGCGACCGTGCCGGGATCGTCGTCGAACGCTTCGTCCGTCGTCCCTATCAGCGTATAATCATGCTCGTAGGGGATCGCGAACACGATCCGCCCGTCCTCTTGCTGGAAGATATAGGCATGGGCGCCCTTATAGAGGCGCGGCACGATGATGTGGCTGCCCTTGACCAGCCGCAAGCGCGCGGGCGTCCCCCTGCCCAACGCCAGCCCTGCGATCC
>NZ_LWFF01000056.1 GCF_001635685.1 Erythrobacter sp. HI0063 | reverse complement strand
ACTGCACGATCGCCGGCGCTGGCGTCTACGATCTCGGCCTGATGCGGCGTTACGATGTTGGATATCTCGGCAAGTTCGGCTCGAATTATCTGGCAAAGGGTGCGGCAGATCTCGATTCCGTCAGCCCCGCGAAAAACGCATCGGGTGACTGGGCGCCGATCCTGATCGTCCATGGCGTGCGCGACGCGCGCGTTCCGGTCGAACAGGCTCGCACGCTCGTCAGCGCGCTCAAGAGTGCGGGCAAGCAGGAAGGCAAGGATTTCGTGTATCTCGAACAGCCGAAGAACACGCATAACCTTCCCTACGACTATACTCGCATCGAATGGCTGGGCGCGGCTGCGGCCTGGCTGGAAAAGCACAATCCGGCCTATGTTTCGTCCGATCCCGATTTCGCATCGAAACCGGCCCTGGACGCTTCGGCGGTCAAGATGGCCAAGGAGTTGGACATCACGATCTGAACTGAGCCATTCGAACTATCTTCGTAAGGGAGCGGCGGGCCGAGCGTCC
>NZ_LWFF01000055.1 GCF_001635685.1 Erythrobacter sp. HI0063 | reverse complement strand
CACACCCGAATAGGTCGAGACAATATCTTCTTCCGCGATGGACGTGCGGAAATATCCGCCCACCGCTTCGCGCAGATAGGCGCGTTCTTCCTTCGATATGGCGACCGTGCCGGGATCGTCGTCGAACGCTTCGTCCGTCGTCCCTATCAGCGTATAATCATGCTCGTAGGGGATCGCGAACACGATCCGCCCGTCCTCTTGCTGGAAGATATAGGCATGGGCGCCCTTATAGAGGCGCGGCACGATGATGTGGCTGCCCTTGACCAGCCGCAAGCGCGCGGGCGTCCCCCTGCCCAACGCCAGCCCTGCGATCCCGTCAACCCACGGCCCTGCGGCGTTGACCACCGCACGCGCTTCGACGACCCGCTCCTGCGCGTCCGGCTCACGCAGGGCGGCGATCCAGCCATCGGCAGTGCGTTCCAGCCCGATGCATTCGGTGCGGGTCAGGATCTCCGCGCCCAGTTCGCGCGCATCCATCGCCGCGAGCACGGCCATCCGCGAATCCTCGACCCAGCAGTCCGAATATTCGAAGCCGTGGGTCAGACGGTCCTTGAGGATCGCGCGATGCGGCGCTTTTCGCAGGCTCACCGAGCGGCTGCCCGGCAGCGTGCGTCGCCCGCCGATCCGGTCGTAGAGGAACAGGCCCAGCCGCAGCATCCAGCGCGGGCGCAAATTTTTATCGTGCGGCAGGACGAAGCGAAGCGGCCACACGATATGCGGCGCGGCCTTCAACAGCACTTCGCGTTCGCGCAAAGCTTCGGCGACGAGGCGGAATTCGTAGGTCTCGAGATAGCGCAGGCCGCCATGCACCAGCTTGGTGCTGGCGGACGAGGTATGGGCGGCGAGATCGTCCTTCTCGCACAATGTCACCTTCAGCCCGCGCCCGGCGGCGTCGCGGGCAATCCCCGCGCCGTTGATCCCGCCACCGATGACAAGCAGATCGCGCAAATCAGTTCTCCGACCCGTTCAGCACTCGCCCCGCCACCGCGTCGAGCTTGGTCATCAGCGTAGCATCGCGCTGCTCGGGCGCAGTGATGATCGCGTATTCGAGCGCGGTGTCGATCGGCGATGGCTCGCGTCGATCGGGCAGGAGGGCACACAGTTTCTCGATCGCCTTCCTCGCTATCTCGCCATTGGCGTGCATGGTTTCGAGGATGTCGGAGACGTCGACGGCGGCTTCCTTGTCGCGCCAGCTGTCGTAATCGGTGACCATGGCCATTAGGGCATAGGGCAGCTCCGCCTCACGGGCGAGCTTGGCTTCGGGCATGCCGGTCATGCCGATCACCTCGGCCCCCCAGCTGCGATAGAGCTTGCTTTCGGCGCGAGTCGAAAATTGCGGGCCTTCCATCGCCAGATATGTCGCGCCGCGCTGCACCGTGCCGCCCGCGCGTTCCACTGCGTCGGCGGCGAAGCCGGACAGGCGTGGGCAGACCGGATCGCCCATCGAGACATGCGCGACCAGGCCGCTGTCGAAAAAGGTCGAAGGGCGGCCCTGCGTGCGGTCGATGAACTGGTCGACCGCCGCGAAATGGCCGGGCGCGAGCGACTCCGACAGCGAACCGACAGCCGAGATCGCCAGCAGATCGGTGCAGCCCGCGCGCTTCATCGCGTCCACATTGGCGCGCGCGTTGAGCTGTCCGGGCAATATGCGGTGTCCGCGCCCGTGGCGGGGCAGGAAGCGCACTTTCACGCCCGCGATCCGCCCGCACAGGATCGCGTCGGACGGCTCACCGAAAGACGACTTCACGTCGATCCACTGCTCGTCTTCGAGCGAATCCACGGCATAGAGCCCCGATCCGCCGATGATGCCGATGACCCATTCCTCGCTCATCGCGCTGCGTTTCCTTTACGGGTTTCGATCAGATCGTCGACGATTGCCGGATCGGCCAGCGTCGACGTGTCGCCGAGCGAGCCGTATTCCTGCTCCGCGATCTTCCTCAGGATGCGCCGCATGATCTTGCCGCTGCGCGTCTTGGGCAGAGCGGGGGTGAAATGGAGATGGTCTGGCGTGGCGATCGGGCCGATTTCCTGGCGTACCCATTGGCGCAGTTCCGCGTCGAGATCGTCGTCCGGCTCCTCGCCCGCGTTCAGAGTGACGTAGCAATAGATGCCCTGCCCCTTGATGTCGTGCGGGTAGCCGACGACGGCGGCCTCGGACACTTTGGGATGCAGCACCAGCGCGCTCTCGACCTCAGCAGTGCCCATGCGGTGGCCCGAGACGTTGATGACGTCGTCCACCCGCCCCGTGATCCAGTAATATCCGTCCGCGTCGCGGCGGCACCCGTCCCCGGTGAAATATTTGCCCGGATAGGTGCTGAAATAGGTCTGCACGAAACGGTCGTGATCGCCGTAGACGGTGCGCGCCTGGCCGGGCCAGCTCTTCGCGATGCAGAGATTCCCCTCGGCTTTGCCTGCCAACACCGCGCCGTCATTCTCGACCAATTGCGGTACGATCCCGAAGAAGGGTTTGCCCGCACTGCCCGGCTTCATGTCGTGCGCGCCGGGAAGCGTGGTGATCATGATTCCGCCCGTTTCCGTTTGCCACCAGGTGTCCACGATGGGCGCCTCGCCCCTGCCGACATTCTGGTGATACCAGCGCCAAGCTTCGGGATTGATTGGCTCGCCCACGCTGCCGAGCAGGCGGAGGCTGGAGAGGTCGTGCTTCTCCACATGGCCTGTGCCCTCGCGCATCAACGCGCGGATCGCGGTGGGGGCGGTGTAGAAGATATTGACCCGATGCTTGGCGCACACCGCCCAGAAGCGGTCGTGGTCGGGGTAGTTCGGCACGCCTTCGAACATCAGCGCGGTCGCCCGGTTCAGGAGCGGGCCGTAGACGATGTAGCTGTGCCCGGTGACCCAGCCGATATCGGCGGTGCACCAATAGACCTCGCCGGGGCGGTAATCGAAGACGTGGCGAAACGTCGTCTCGGTCCACACGGCATAGCCGCCGGTGGTGTGGAGCAAGCCCTTGGGTTTGCCGGTGGATCCGCTGGTATAGAGGATGAAAAGCGGATCCTCTGCCTTCATCGGCTCGCAGGGGCATGTGTCGGAAACGCCGTCCGACAATTCGTGATACCAGTGGTCGCGGCCCTCGACCATCGCGATGTCGCCGCCGGTATGGCGCAGCACCAGCACGGCCTTCACCGACACCTTTTCGAGCGCCGCATCGACATTCGCCTTCAACGGGATCCGCTTGCCGCCGCGCAGGCCTTCATCGGCGGTGACGATCCAGTCGCTGCGGCAATCGTCTACCCGGCCCGCGATCGCTTCCGGCGAGAAGCCGCCGAAGATCACCGAATGCACGGCCCCGATCCGCGCGCAGGCGAGCATGGCGAAAGCGCCTTCGGGCACCATCGGCATGTAGATGGTGACGCGGTCGCCCTTCTGGACGCCCATCTTTTTGAACGTGTTGGCCATCCGCACGACTTCGCGCTGCAGATCGGCATAAGTGATCCGGCGCACCTCGCCAGCGGGATCGTCGGGCTCGAAGATCAGCGCGATCGCGTCGCCATGCCCGTTTTCGACATGGCGATCGACGGCATTGTGGCAGATGTTGAGCGTCCCGTCGGAAAACCATTTTATGTCCACCGGATCGAACGACCAGTCCGCGACGGTGCGTGGTTTATCGATCCAGTCCAGCCGCTCGGCCTGATCGGCCCAGAAACCGTCCGCATCCTCGATGCTGCGCGCATAGAGCGCTTCGTAATCCTGCGCCGAGCATCGCGCATCTTCCGTCGCTGTCCGGGGCCGCTTCACCCATTCCGCCTGATCCGCCATTCATCGTTCCTCTCGCCCGGTTTTGCGTACCTCGCCTGCGAACCGCAATCCGATGATCGGGTCAAGCACTGGATAAATCGCCGATGCGGCTTTGCCTTGTCCGCGCAGGCCTCTATCCCGATTCGCGTGAGGGCGCAGATCGAAATCGGCAGGCAGGCGGGCGGGCAAACCGTCCCCGTGGACGTGGAGGAACTCCTCGCCACGCGCCTGCTCGTCCAGGGCAATTCCGGCTCGGGCAAATCGCACCTCCTGCGCCGCCTGCTCGAACAGAGCGCAGGGCTGGTCCAACAGGTGGTGATCGACCCGGAAGGCGATTTCACCAGCTTGGCGGACGAATTCGGCCATATCGTGATCGATGGCGGCGCGCACACTTCGCGCGAGATCGAGACGCTTGCCGCGCGCATCCGCCAGCATCGCGCCTCCGTGGTGCTGGCGCTGGACGAGCTGGAGGTCGAACAGCAGATCCGCTGCGCCGCCCTGTTCCTGACCGCTTTGTTCGATGCCCCGCGCGAACACTGGTATCCCGCGCTCGTGGTGGTGGACGAAGCGCAGATGTTCGCGCCCGCCGCCGCCGGCGAGATGGCGGAAGATACACGGCGGATGACCCTGTCCGCCATGACGAACCTGATGTGCCGGGGCAGGAAGCGCGGCCTCGCCGGGATCGTCGCGACGCAGCGGCTGGCGAAGCTCGCCAAGAACGTCGCCGCCGAAGCGTCCAATTTCCTGATGGGGCGCACCTTCCTCGATATCGACATGCAGCGCGCCGCCGACCTTCTCGGCATGGACCGCAGGCAGGCCGAACGTATCCGCGATCTGCAACGCGGCCATTTCCTCGGCCTCGGCCCGGCGATCAGCCGCAGCCCGGTCGCGGTCGAGATCGGATCGGTGAAGACGGGCAGCAAGAATGCGTCGGAAGGGCTGATGCCGCTGCCCGATTCGAGCGATGGCGAATTGGAAGCACTGCTCCACACCGATCTTGCCCAGGCTGCCGCCGAACCCGCGCCGCCTCAGCGCCCTGCACCCGCGCCCCGGCCCTCGGCCGAGATCGAGCAGGCGATCGTGGCGAGCACCGCCGTGGAGCGACCGGCACCCGGCGATGACGAGGCGCTGGATGCCGCCTCGGCAACTCCGGCCCCTTCGCCGGAAGACGCCGACGAAGGGCTCGAGCGGATCGTGCGCGAACTGGCGATGGAGGATGGCGCGACCTTCCAGTCCACCACGGCGCTGTTCCGCAATTTCGCGGTCCGCTGCCGCCAGGCGGGCGTGCCCAGCGCGCATATCGACATGATGCAGTTCCGCCGCCTGTTCGCCTATGCCAGCACCGGGCTCGACAGGCTGGAGTCGGGCAAGCGCGAGAGGATCGAGGAATTGGCGCAGGCCGTGCCCGAAGACGTGCTGGCGCCTTATCTGACGCTGGCCGTCAATGCGGCATTGGGCCGCACCTCGCCCGACGAGGACGAGCTGGCGCGCGCCTATGGCAGTTCCTCGCCTAGCCGCATCCGCCGTTTGCTCGACCATCTCGAACGCCAGGGCCTGATCGTGGTGCGCGAAGATTTCGGCGGCGAACGCACCGTGACGGTGGCAGGGCTCGAAACCGCCTGAGCGTGACAAACGAAATGGCCGGAAGCGCGAACGCTCCCGGCCATCCGTTTCTTTGCCCGGCTGCCTTACTGGCAAGCCTTTACTGACAGGCGAGACATTCCTCGTAATCGGTCTGCTCGCCCGCGCCCGCCGTCAGCTCGTATTTGGCGGCGTCGGCAGTGTTGTCGGTCTCGACTCCGCCTGCAAAGCCCGCGCGCTGCACGCTCTTGGAGCGCAGGTAATAGAGCGACTTGATGCCCTTCTCCCACGCCTGGAAGTGCAGCATCATCAGGTCCCACTTGTCGACATCGGCGGGGATGAACAGGTTCAGCGACTGCGCCTGATCGATGAAGGGCGCACGGTCGGCGGCGAATTCCAGCAGCCAGCGCTGATCGATCTCGAAGCTGGTCTTGTAGGTCGCCTTCTCTTCCGCGCTCAGGAAGTCGAGATGCTGAACCGATCCGCCCTTTTCGAGGATCGAATTCCACACATTGGTGGAATCCTTCGACTTCTCGCGCAGCAGCTTTTCGAGATACGGGTTCTTGACCACGAAGCTGCCCGACAGGGTCTTGTGCGTGTAGATATTGGCCGGGATCGGCTCGATGCAGGCGCTGGTGCCGCCGCAGATGATCGAGATCGACGCGGTCGGTGCGATCGCCATCTTGCAGCTGAAGCGCTCCATCGCGCCCATTTCTTCCGCGTCCGGGCAGGGGCCGCGTTCCTTGGCGAGGACCATGCTGGCCTCTTCCGCCTTGGCGCTGACATGCTTGAACATCTTCAGGTTCCAGACCTTGGCCATCGGGCTTTCGAAGCCGATGCCCTTCTGCTGGAGGAAGGAGTGGTAGCCCATGACGCCGAGGCCCACGCTGCGTTCGCGGCTGGCGGAGTATTTGGCGCGCGCCATCTCGTCCGGCGCGCGGTCGATATAGTCCTGAAGCACGTTGTCGAGGAAGCGCATCACATCCTCGATGAACTGCTTGTCGCTATTCCACTCGTCCCATTTTTCGAGGTTGAGCGAGGACAGGCAGCAGACCGCGGTGCGATCGTTGCCGAGATGATCGCGGCCCGTCGGCAGCGTGATTTCCGAACACAGGTTCGAGGTCGAGACCTTGAGGCCGAGATCGCGGTGATGCTTGGGCATCATCCGGTTCACCGTGTCGGAAAAGACGATATAGGGCTCACCCGTCGCGAGGCGGGTTTCGACCAGCTTCTGGAACAGCGAGCGCGCATCCACGGTCTTGCGGACCGATCCGTCCTTGGGGCTGACGAGATCGAAGGATTCGCCCGCGCGGACGGCTTCCATGAATTCGTCGGTCAGCAGCACGCCGTGATGCAGGTTCAAGGCCTTGCGATTGAAATCGCCCGAGGGTTTGCGGATTTCGAGGAATTCCTCGATCTCGGGATGCGACACGTCGAGATAGCAGGCCGCCGAGCCGCGCCGCAGCGAGCCCTGCGAAATCGCGAGCGTGAGCGAATCCATCACGCGGACGAAGGGGATGATGCCGCTGGTCTTGCCGTTGAGGCCCACCGGCTCGCCGATGCCGCGCACCTGGCCCCAATAAGTGCCGATGCCGCCGCCGCGCGAAGCCAGCCAGACATTCTCGTTCCAGGTGCCGACGATGCCTTCCAGGCTGTCTTCGACACTGTTGAGATAGCACGAGATCGGCAGACCGCGATTGGTGCCGCCGTTCGACAGCACGGGCGTTGCGGGCATGAACCACAGGCGCGAGATGTAATCGTAAAGGCGCTGGGCGTGGTCCTGATCGTCGGCATAGGCATCGGCCACGCGGGCGAACAGGTCCTGAAATTCCTCGCCGGGCAGCAGATAGCGATCGATCAGCGTTTCCTTGCCGAATTCGGTCAGCAAGGCATCCCGGCTGCTGTCGGTGACGACTTGGAAGCGGCGATCGTTGATCTTCTTCGAATCGTCGACCGGTTCGGCAGAGGCCTTGACGGCTTCCATCATCGCGCCGGCCAGCGCCGCGTCGGCTTTTTCCGAGATCGCCGCCGTGCCAACCAGTTCTTCGCTACCGCTGTCGGAAGCCTGCATATCAATTGCCTTTCCGGATGCGGGGCCGGGAGCTGGGGAAGGCGCGTCCGAGACCGTCGCCATATCGTCCTGCGTCGTGTCCAGTTCCATCGCGTCCTCGTTCCTGAAATCCATCGCTCGTCCTCGCCCTTCGTCTGGTGTCGCGTCCGATCGTGCATGAGCCGATGTTCCGCATGTGTTCGATTCGGCGAGCCGTACCCGCCTAGCAATATTCGGGGGCGGAAGGGGCATGAAACTTATCCCCTTTTTGCCCACAGGGCCCAATCGAGACCGAACGGAACCGGCGCCTGCCCCATATGGGTCCGGCGGTCGCAATCGCTAGGTCTAGTGGGTCCCCCCAGGTGCCCGACTACCAGATACTGAATCAGACCGGGTCTGGGCGCAAGAGGGTGAAGGGCGATTTAACGCTTGCGGAGCCTCTGGCGAGGCGGTGTGTCATCGCGCTGCAACGCCGCGACGCGTGGACCAAGCTGGACTCGGGCGAAGCGCAAGGGCGAAAATGAATCCGTGAAAAAATTTTTGCGGGCAAAAGGCCCTCTCGCGCGGTTGCGCAGCGATCGAATCCGCACCCGCAATTATCGAATCTAACCCGGCGCTGAAACGCTCGCGCGGGCATGCCCGCCGATCGCTCCTGCCAACTCGTCGACCAGTTCCAGCGGCAGGTCGTGGCCCCAGCCGGGCAGGGTACGGATCGTCGCATCGGGAATGCAGGCCGCGGTGTCGCGTCCGCCTTCGCACGGGACCAGCGGATCGTCCTCGCCATGCAAGACCAGCGTCGGCACGGCGATCCTGCGTACCATCTTTCGCCGATCCCCGTCCGCCAGGATCGCGGCGAGGTGACGCGTCCCGCCTTCGGGATAGAAGCTGCGGCGGATGCTCGCCTGGACGCGTTCGCGCAGCCGCTCTTCTTCTGCCGGGTAGGCCGGGCTGCCGATGGTGCGCGCCAGATGCATTCCATGCGCGACTAGAGCCGCTTCCTCGGTGCTGTCGGGCCGCTTGACCAGCGCCTGCAACGCTTCCTTGCGCGCAGCCGGGAGCTTGGGATTGCCGGTGGTTGAGAAAATCTGCGTGAAGCTGAGGCAGCGATCCGCATGGTTCGCCGCGACATGCTGCGCGATCATCCCGCCCATGCTCGCGCCAACGATATGTGCGCGGTCGATGTGGAGCGCATCGAGCAACCCGACCGCATCCTCGGCCATGTCGGCGAGCGTATAGGGGACTTTCGGCGTCAGCCCGATCTTCTTGAGCAGCGTCAGCTTGACCGGACCGGGCGCTTTGTCTCCCGTGAACTTCTGGCTGAACCCGACATCGCGATTGTCGTAACGGATCACGCGAAACCCCTGCGCCACCAGCGCCTCGACCAGCTCGTCCGGCCACAGCGTCAGCTGCGCGCCGAAGCCCATGATCAGCAGCATGGCCGGATCGGACGGATTGCCGTGATCCTCGTAATGGATCATGACGCCATTGGCTTTTGTTTCGGGCATGAGGCGCTCTCCTTCGATTCGGCGCTATGGCACCAGAACGGTGTCTTTGGCCACCGGATCGGTCTCCGGATAATCCAGCGTGAAATGCAGGCCCCGGCTTTCGTGTCGCTTCAAAGCGCTCTTCACGATCAGTTCGGCGGCCTGCAGCAGGTTGCGCAATTCGATGAGGTCGGTCGTCACCCGGAAGGCGCCGTAATAATCCTCCACCTCCTGCTTGAGCATGGCGATGCGGTTCTGTGCGCGTTCGAGGCGCTTGGTGGTGCGCACGATGCCGACATAGTTCCACATGAAGCGGCGGATTTCGGTCCAGTTCTGCTTGATGACCACCTCTTCGTCCGAATCGGTGACAAGCGTATCGTCCCATTCGCGGATCGCGGGCGGCTCCTCCAGCGTGTCCCACCGATCGAGGATGTCGCGCGCCGCCGCTTCGCCGAAGACGAAGCATTCGAGCAAGGAATTCGAGGCGAGGCGGTTCGCCCCGTGCAAGCCGCTTTCGGTACACTCGCCCGCCGCCCACAAGCCCGGCAGGTCGGTGCGCGCGTCGAGGTCCACCACCACACCGCCGCAGGTGTAATGCTGTGCGGGAACGACCGGGATCGGCTGCGTCGTAATGTCGATGCCGAGGCTGGAGAGCTTCTCGTCGATCGTGGGGAAATGCTCGCGCACGAACTCGGGCGGCATATGGCTGATGTCGAGATGGACATAGTCGAGCCCGAAGCGCTTGATCTCCGCATCGATCGCTCTCGCCACCACGTCGCGCGGGGCCAGCTCCATGCGTTCGGGATCGTAGAATTCCATGAAGCGCTTGCCCGTGCGCGGATTGATCAGTCGTCCGCCCTCGCCCCGCACGGCTTCGGTGATGAGGAAATTCTTGACCTCAAGATTATAGAGGCAGGTTGGGTGGAACTGCATCATCTCCATGTTGGAAACCCGCGCGCCTGCGCGCCAGGCCATCGCGATCCCGTCCCCCGTGGCCCCGCGCGGCGCGGTGGAGAACAGATAGCAGCGCCCCGCTCCGCCCGCCGCCAGCACGGTTGCCCGCGCGACGTGGCGCTCGACCCGGCCCGTCTCCTCGTTCAGCGCATAGGCGCCCCAGACGCGCCCGCCGCCGGAGAATTTCTCCGCATTGCGCCCGGTGATGAAATCGATGCAGCTACGGCCCGGCAACAGGGTGATGTTGGGATTGGCCTGCGCCGCGTTCAGAAGCGCTTCCTGCACCGCCCAGCCGGTCGCATCGTCGACATGGACGATCCGGCGGTGCGAATGGCCGCCTTCGCGCGTCAGATGCAGATGGTCGCTTTCGCGGTTGAAGGGCACGCCCAGCTCGCTCAACCGGTCGATACTGGCCGGCGCGCGTTCGATCACGAATTCCACCGTCTCGCGATCGTTCAACCCCGCGCCCGCGATCATGGTGTCGCGGACGTGATTGTCGAACGTGTCGCCCGCGTCGAGCACGGCGGCGATGCCCCCTTGCGCCCAGGCGGTCGACCCCCCGGTGAGCGAGCCCTTGGCCAGCACCACCACCTTGCGAGTTTCGGCCAGCGCGAGCGCGGCGGTCAGCCCGGCGGCGCCGGACCCGATGACGAGGATATCGTGATGGTGAGGATGAGCGGCCATTTCCGCGCTTGAACACGCAGCGCGCCGTTACGCAAGGCCTTGGGAGGCGAGAGGCACAGGACGCCCCTCGCTTCCGTCAGGTCAGAACAGCATCTCGAGATTGCGGCGTTCCGAACCCGCGAACTGCGCGGTGAAGGCCGCCATCAATTCGGCAATATCGGGCCGGTCGACTACCTGCTTTTGCTCAGGATTCAGTTCGAGCTTTCCTGCGGCGAGGACGCTTGCGGTCTGTTCGGTGATTGTGCCGCCCGGACCGCTGGAGATCGAGAACCGCGCGGGCGCCGCCTCGGGCGTCGATGCTGTCGGGGCAGTTGTTGGTGCAGAGAGCGGTGCGGCGGTGGGCTGCGCTGCGGGAGAAGCCGCAGAATAGGTCACCGGCTCGCTCGGCGGAGGGGCCGGCTGGTAGGTCACGCCCGGCTCGTTCGTCGGGGTCGATGCGCTGCCGCCGCTCGACGTATTCTGCGTATTCGTCGTGGTCTGTCCGCTGTCCGAGGACGATTGCAGCCCGGTGGCGGTGCCCGAACCGCTCGTCG
>NZ_LWFF01000054.1 GCF_001635685.1 Erythrobacter sp. HI0063 | reverse complement strand
CCCGTCCTTCAGGCGATTGGAATAGAGCCCCGCCACCATGCGCCGCTCTCTCGCGACGCCGGTTTCCTTTTCCACGATCGAGGCAAGCGTCACCGCCTCCTGAATCGTGTCCACCGCGATATCGGGCCCGCGCTTTGGCCAGGCTTCGGCGAGATAGTTCTGCATCGCCGCCTGCATCCGCGCGAGCACCTTTGCGCGCGGTTCGCCGCGCTCGAAATCGTAGGTGT
>NZ_LWFF01000053.1 GCF_001635685.1 Erythrobacter sp. HI0063 | reverse complement strand
TTCGATAGACGCGACAAGGTCATCCAGCAGTGCGTCCGCACCATCGTCGCCATCCGGCCCGCGCTGCGTCAAGCGGCGCTGCCAGATACCCGCGAGATCGCGCTCCGCACCGGAGGTGATCTCGATCGCTACGGCGGCCGTCATCATTCAGTTTGACTTACCCCGTACGCGATCCGCAAGGCCTGCCACCGGGCGGGTCCGACCGGCGGCAACATCGGCCTGTCCGAGCGCCAGAAGTTTTAGCAGAGCGAGCGTTTCCTGTGCGCGCTCGTAGCT
>NZ_LWFF01000052.1 GCF_001635685.1 Erythrobacter sp. HI0063 | reverse complement strand
TTCTAGTATTGTCGAAATGATGTACGCGGCCTACTTGCGTTTATCCGACCTGTCAACTATAATTCTAGAAACATCGAATTATTGGGGCGTGCTATGGATCACGAAAAGGTTGCAGCCAGCTTAGCTGAGCTAGGGAATAGTCACCGACTGTCCGTGTTCCGCTTTCTGGTCAAAGCTGGCCATGATGGGGCTTCGGTCGGAGATATCCAGAAGGGGCTGGGTATTCCTGCTTCGACGCTATCACATCACCTTGCGCGCATGGCCAAGGTAGGGCTGATCCGGCAGGAGAAACATAGCCGCACGATTGTCTGTATACCCGAGTATGGGCACCTAGAGAATTTGATCGGTTTCTTACAAGAGGAATGTTGTGCAGGTGTTCGGATTGCGCATGAACCAGAACCGCTTTGACGCTTGCCCAGCTCTCGCTGTCCTCCCTAGTCAGCATCGCTATGAAGACTCAGGCGAAGGTGGAAACAGAAAATTGGCAGTAGAGTAGGCTGAAGAGGATCAATCAGATAATCCGCTGAGAAAGATTTTCTTCTTTACATCTTTGGCATTTTATCAACCAGAAATTCCGGATACCCCAAATATTTAAATGAGATTCCCGAACAACGCGCACTCAACTCTGATGCGGATTCTCAGGCGCGCCAAAAGACCGCATTCGGACGGTCGAATCGGTCGATGACCGAAGCCCTCACGCCAGGACATTGGCCGTGGCCGCCGCAGTGGAAATCCCATCGGCGTCGTCACATCCGGGGCGAGCATTGATTTCAAGCGCCGAGCGAATCACGATGCGAACAACGTCCCGTGGACACGTCCGCAATCGCCGTTCCGGCGTGGCGTACAGGAATCATCGGATAGTTTGACGTGCCTGTGTGTCGTTGTCTCCTTTGATTTGAATGCAGCGAAGCGGAGCGTCGCATTGGTTCATAGTTATGAAATCACCGTTCGTGTCGGGCCGCTGGCCGCCCACCATGCCAACCGACTACTCGCAACAGTCGGTTCTGGCGGTAATCCCGCAGCGGTCCGGTTTGCTCCAGCCCCGCCGAATTGTACTCGGATCTTCATGATGCAGCGGGATCGGTCCGGGGATCGGTAGTGACGAGCCCGAAAAACGTGGCGCCGGCATTGCCTGAAGGATATTGTCGATCTCCCGATAGACGCCTCGCGCTGCCATATGAGGATGGCGCGCCGCTTCGTCCGGATCAAGCACGGGGGCAAAGCAGGCATCGCTGCCTTCCAGCAGTGCGCGCCATTCTTCCCGTGTCCGCATGGCGAATATCTCGCTAAAACGCTGCTTGAGCTCGGGCCAGGCATCACGATCATAGCCGTCGTCAAAACTGCTATCGCCGGCCAACCCCAGCTTTTTGCAAAGCAGCGCATAGAACTTGGGCTCGAGTGATCCGACTGAGATGAAATTCCCGTCGGCGCACCGATAGGTCGAGTACCAGTGAGGGCCGTCAAGGATGCTGCAGCCGCGTATGCTGGCAACCTGGCCGGCGGCCTTCAGGCTCAGGAGCAAGTTCATCATGTGAGCGCTCCCATCGACGATCGCGGCGTCAACCACTTGCCCATTCCCGGTATCCCGGGCGTGCATTGCCGCTGCGAGGACGCCGATGGCCAAATAAAGCGCTCCACCCCCAATATCGCCTACCAGGCTTGGCGGCGCCATTGGCGGTTCACCAGGATGCCCAGCATACCAAAGGGCTCCTGACAGCGCGATATAGTTGATGTCATGGCCGGCCGCTTGGGCGAGAGGTCCCTGCTGCCCCCAACCCGTCATGCGACCGAATACAAGGCGGGGGTTACGCGCTAGGCAAACCTCGGGACCAAGGCCGAGCCTCTCCATCACCCCAGGCCGCATGCCTTCGATCAGTACATCGCCCCTTTGGACGAGATCCAGGACATGCGCGACGCCTTCGGGGGACTTCAGATCCAAGGCAATTACACGTTTCCCGCGGTTCACAATGGCGCCGCTGCCAAGATCGATATTTTCGGAGTTAGGGCTTACGCGTTCAATGACGACGACATCGGCGCCAAGGTCGGCCAACAGCATTCCGCAAAACGGCGCCGGGCCGATGCCCGCAATTTCGAGTATTTTGAGGCCTGCAAGCGGACCAGTTTTCGTCATTCAGGCATACCTGCGTCTGAGACCTTGGCGCTTTGATCCAGGCCGTTTCGCCGCTCCAGATTTCGAGACGGGTTGCAGTCGTGCTGGGCGGCAGTGTCGAAAGTAAGATTGGCAAAATGACCTTGATTCGCCTAATTCATTCTCTGGAGCAATTATTCCTGTGGGGCATGTCCATGCTCGATTCTCGCCTCAAGCATGCCGTCGCGGTTGGTCAGCTTCGTTCCTTCTCCAGGGCAGCGGATGCGGTTGGTGTCACGCAGTCGGCGGTGACCAAGAGTGTCGCTGAACTCGAACGGTATCTTGGCTATTCCCTTTTCCATCGGACCTCACGGGGCGCGATGCCGACAGAGGAGGGACGCGAATTTATCGATCGCGCAGCGCGCTTGCTTGCCGACGCAGCTGAACTACTCGGAGATACAGCCCGCCGCGCCGACGCCTATGCGGGCCCGCTTCGAATCGGACTGTTCCCAGGGTCAATCGACTGGTTGCTCACCCAACCTCTGGTTTCTTTGCTGCGGCGCCATCCGGCAGTGCGCGTCGAAGTCGTTTCGGGCAACAGCGAAAGGGGCGTGCGACTCCTGTCGCGCGGCGATATCGATGTCGCCTTTGGACTTGAAGCGGCCTTTGCACGCTGGCCGGAATTCAAGTGCGAGCGGGTCGCCTCGATCGAAATACTGCCTTTTGTGCGGAACAATCATCCCATTCTGGGGATAAACCCGACCAGCAAGGAGCCGCTGGTCCAGTTCGAATTCGTAGTGCCCTCATCTTCCGAACCCTACACATCGATCATTCAGCAGATGTACGAAAAAAGCGGTAAGCGTCCCGCTGACTGGATCCACATGACAGACTATTTTCAATTGGTTCGACGGATCGTTGCCACATCCGATGCTATCGGGATGGTTGCAAAACAGTTCACCGAGAACTCATGGTTTCGCGCCAATTTCGTGGCCTTGGAGGGAATCGGTTTATTCGATCCATTGACGCTTTGTTATGCTGTGCGTAGCCGCTGGCAGGTAAAACCGGCTGGCCGTGCGCTCGTCAGCCTTGTTCGTCAGGCATGGCGCACCGCACCATCGGATTAACGGCAAGGGGGCGGGGTGCGATCGGAAATCCGCTGCATCCGTCGCGATCAGCTAGAGCATTTCGCGCAGAAGTGGGAACCGGCTTTCCGGCAGGAAATGCTCTAGCAAATTGATCTTGGGCATTTTCCGAGTTGGCGGGTGATTCCACTCGCCTCGAAAATGGCCTAGAAGCTAATCGCCACTTCTCCGCCGATGACGCGCCCCCTGTTTAGCGGTGAAAGGCTTGCACCCGTGCCCCCGAAGGCCGCCGGCAAAGGTGTATCGCCGCCAATCGTCACCTCATTCAGGAGGTTTCGGCCATAGATGGAGAAGCGCCAGTGCTTGTTGTCGGTCGCCAATGTGAGGCTCGCATCGAGCATATCGGCGCCCTGAAGGAAGCCGACGTTGTTGTCGGTGAATGCCGCCTTGTCGCGATGCGTGAAGCTGACACGCGCCGTTGCTGTCCCCAATTCGCCAAGCTGCTGATCATAAGTCAGCCCCACGCCATAGGTCCATGGCGACAGCCTTGGCAATTTGAGCGCACGATCCACATCGTTGATGACGCCATCACCGCTGAGGTCGAACTGGACGTTGCGATACTAGCCATTCACGTAGCCGAGCTGACCCGAAATCACGAGGTTGGACAAAAGAAAAAACTGCCCCTCGGCCTCGACGCCTTTGATTGTGGCGTCGGCGGTGTTCCGTATGACCTGGCTGACGCCAAGCGGTCCGGGCAGGTTGATCTCGCGCTGCAGGTCCTTCATGCGATTGTAGAAGGCCGCCAGGTTGATCCGGTGGCGCCCGAATTGCTTCTTGGCGCCGAGTTCGAAACTGTCCTGGGTCTCTTGATTGAATGGCCCCGGCGGCACAGCGGGATCGGTGTTGCGCAAATTATATCCGCCGCTGCGGAACCCGCGCGTGTAAAGGCCATAAATCTGCGTGTCGTCATCCGGCTTCCACTGAAGGCCGATTTTCGGCGTAAACCCTCGCCATTTTGCCGCGTCGGCGAAATTGGTTGCACAGATCAGCGTGTCTAGATTGCAACCATTTGCGCGCAAGGCCGAGACCCGAACGGCTTTGCGTTCCCAGCTATACCGCGCGCCGAGATTCAAGGTCAGCGTATCGGTGAAATGCCAGTCGGTCGAAGCAAAAATGCCCCATGTTGTCTGGTCTTGCGTACCCCCACCGGAAACGATCCGAGCACCGCCCAAAAGATTCCGCAGCTCGGCGTAACGAAGATCCTGGGAAAAATAGTATAGACCGGTTGTCAATTCGACGTCACCGAACCTTCCGGCATAACGAAGTTCGTCGCTGAGCTGATCCTGGTCGATTTCGAAAAAGGCATGAAAGAAGGACTGTGGTGTTCCATCGATATCAGCGCCCGCGGAGGATCGGAATTTCCGATAGCCAGCGATGTTGGTGAAGACGCCTCCGCCCAGACCGACATCGATGTTGGTTTCCACGATCGCCTGGTCCCATTTGGCATCATAGAAACCTGGGAAATTGATCGAAAACCTGAAGCTGTCGCGGGGAAACAGCGCGTGACTCTGGACAGGGGCTCCATCGCTTTCGACATCGCCATGCTCATAGCGGAGATCCATTCGGAAGCGGTCGCCACCCTTGAGCGAAAGTGCCGGGCGAATGATAAGGTCATGTGATTTACCGAAGCTGCGATTGTCGAAGCGGTTGCGAAACCAGCCATTGTCGTCGCTGTAGTAGACGGCCAATTTGGCAGCCAAAACGTCATCGACGATAGGTCCGGTAACCGTGCCGCTTACGGTCTTCTTCAGTCCCGTTTCAATGGATAGCTTGGCTTTGGCTCCAAAATCGAAGCTGGGCCGTGTGGTCCGCACAACCACGGCACCGCCGGTAACGTTGCGACCGAAAAGCAAGCCTTGCGGTCCACGCAGAACTTCGATCCCCTCAAGGTCGAAGTTGTCCAGCACGACACCAGCGTTGATGCCGAGGTAAATACCGTCAGTGAAAACGCCTACGGTGGGGTCGATCGATGGGATCGTGCTGTTGATGCCGAGGCCCCGGATAGTGAAATTGGCATAGCCCGGTGCCGTACCCACATCCTCGAGCTGGACGTTGGGAACGTCGTAGCTCAGACTTTGAAGATTCTGGACGAACTTGGCATCCAACTGCGCTTCACCAAAAGCCGTGACCGCCATCGGTACTTTCTGCACGCTTTCGCCATAGCCCTTTTTGGTGGCGGTAACGACAATGTCCTCAGCCAGCGCTTCCGTGGCGCTCCCGGTTTGGTCGTTCGCCTGGGGCGTTGCTTCCTGGGCAAATGCTGTTCCCGAGCACAACAACGCGGCAGACGCCAATAGACATCCTCTCATGGCTGATCCTCTCTTCCCAGGAGATATTGTGTAGTTCATGCCGTTTGGCGGCATTTGAGGGCCGTCGTCCAATTCAATTCGCTGCAGAACTATTCCTGCTGCTCATCGATATCTGGCGGCGGCACGACGCCATCGGCAGCCCGACGGCCGCTCAAAAATATCATGGTAATTCATTGGGTTGATTACGCTCTCAGCGCCCGTTCTACCGCCTCAAGGCTGTCATTCAGCCCGAGCGGGTGCTCGGCATCCGTGAAGTCGACAATTCTACCCCAGTGCCGGGCGACATCATCGAGCGTGAACGCCCTGTCCGCTCCGAAGGCGTGCCCAAGCGCGCGCTCCCACCTAAGCTTGGCGATATAGCCGGCTCCAACTTCAAAAAGCCCTTTGGTTTCGCTGCAATTCTCGTGCGCAAGCCAACCGACCAATGGACTGATCGCTTCCGCTCTGAGATTGGCGAGAAACTCTTGTGGAAAGGCGGTCGCGGTCATACGCGATGCGGCGATTGGGGCGATCGTATTAACCTGGATGTTTCTGGACCGCCCCTCCTCCGCCAGCGCGTTCGCAAGCCCCAATATTCCGAGCTTGGCTGCGGCATAGTTGGCCTGACCGAAGTTGCCGTAGATTGCGGCTGCAGACGTGGTCATGACGATGCGGCCATAGCCCTTGTCGCGCAGTATCGGCCATGCTGCCTGCGTCACTGCCCGCGTCCCATTCAGATGGACCCGCTGAAGCAGTGTCCAGTCTTCGTCGGTCATTTTGTGGAAGCTCACATCGCGCAGGATGCCGGCATTGTTGATGACGACGTCAACGGTTCCGAAGTTGTCAAGCGCGGCTTGGATGATCAGCGCGCCCTCCTCGACCGACGCATAATTTGCCACCGCCTGACCGCCCGTGGCTCGAATTTCGTCGACCACATTGTCAGCGGCTGTGGAGCAGCTGCCGCTCCCTTTCTCGTCGCCACCCAGATCATTCACCACCACCTTGGCTCCGCGCCCGCCAAACATCAGCGCGTACTGGCGCCCAAGTCCGCCTCCGGCTCCGGTCACAACCACTACCCTGCCATCGAAACGAAGCTCTTCGTCCATCGCTTGTCTGCCTCTTTTACCTGAGCGACGCATCTGCGCATTTGATCCTGTGCGAGTCAGGCACGCGGCTCCATTTCCGTCGACGCTGTCGTTTTCGTCTGAGCCTTACCGAAAGGCTTGAATGCCGGTCAGGGCGCGCGAAACAACAAGCTTTTGAATCTCCGTCGTGCCATCGGGGATGGGGCAAATGATCGCCTCACGCACCAGCCGCTCGACGATGAATTCGCGGGTGACGCCGTTGCCGCCATGGATCTGAAGCGCATCGCGCGTCGCTTCGATCGCCATTTCGGTGGCGTACCACTTGGCCATCGAGCATTCCGTCTCTGCGCGCGTGCCCGCCTGGACGAGGGATATTGCCCGGTGCGTCAACAGACGGGCTGCGTCGATCTTGGTCGCCATGATGGCGATCTTGTCGGCGATCAGCTGATGGCCGGCGATCTTCTTGCCATGCTGCGCGCGATCGCGAGCGTACGCGATCGCCTCATCCATTGCTCGCCGTGCGATGCCGATACTCCACATCGCCATATGGCAGCGGGCAATCTCGAACACTTGCAACGTATTGCGCAATCCATCGCCGACCCGGCCGATCGTGTTTGCCACCGGTACGCGGCATTCGGTCAGGAATATCTGTGCAGTCGATTGGCCGTTGAGCGCCATCTTCTGGATATCGCGCACCTCATACTCACTCTCGTCACGATCGACCAGGATGTGAGTGACTTCATTTTCGCCAGTCTTGCACGTACAGATGAAGATGTCCGAGTAGGCTCCGTTGGTGATCCAGGTCTTTTCGCCATTGATGACCCAGAAATCGCCGTCTCGTACGGCGCGTGTCTTGATGGCGGCGACGTCCGAGCCGACATCGGGCTCCGAGATGCCGAGCGAAACGAACTTCTCGGCCGCGACGAGGTCGGCAAGATAGCGTTGCTTGATCGTCTCCGGGGCGAAGCGGCGGATGAGTTCTGCGCCAACCGCGTTGATGAAGCCGGGTATGGCCACATCGAGCGAGGAATAGGCGATCTCCTCGAAAATGAGCAGATGAGTGAGCCATCCCATATCAAGCCCGCCCCATTGCTCCTGATGCGGTGCGGTAATATGGCCATAGCCGGTCAGTGCTTGAGTCCATTCCTTCATGAGCGGTTTGGGGATGAACCGCTCCCCATGCCGGCGGATTTCCGGCTCAAGCTTGTTGTCGAGAAAGCGGCGGACGGTTTCCACCGCCATGCGTTGTTCATCGGACAGCTCAAAGTTCATATCGTGACCCCGTGTTTCCCTAGGCGCGCTCTGACAACTACCGGCCCAGGATCGTGACGGCGACCACCGCCTCTTCCACCCCGATGACACCTCCGCCGTTCTGCGCGATCGCGAACCGGGCATTCGGAACCTGTCGATCTTCCGCCTCGCCGCGCAATTGCAGCGCAAGCTCGTAGATTTGGCCGAGCCCGGTGGCGCCGATCGGATGTCCCTTGCATTCAAGCCCGCCCGACGTGTTTACCGGAATACGCCCACCCAGCGCCGTCTCACCGCGCTCTGCCGCGAGTCCGCCCTCGCCAGGCGGCGTCAGGCCGAGCGCCTCGATTTCAATGATCTCGCCAACCGCCGTGGCGTCATGCACCTCCGCGACGCCAATATCTTCTGGCCCCACGCCGGCCATCGCATAGGCCCGGTTCGCCGCAAGGCGGCTGACATGGTGGTCATAATCAAAGGGATCGCGCGCGGCGCCGGTTTGCAGCACAGACGCCAGGATTCTTAGCGCCCTGTCCGGGGCTGCCGACAGTTTGCGCCGACCGGCTTCGCTGCAGATGATCGCAGCGGCGGCGCCGTCGCTGATCGGAGAGCACATCGGCAGTGTGAACGGGTAAACGATCGGAGGCGCAGCGAGTACACTTTCGACGGTATATGGGAGGCGATACTGGGCAAGCAGATTGCGCGTCGAATGCATGTGATTTTTCGCCGAGACGGCCGCGATTTGCGCTTGCGTCGAGCCGTAGGTCTTCATGTGCGCGCGTGCCATCGCGGCGTATACATCCATGAAAACGCTGTAAGGCTGACTCGATGTCGTTCCTTCCGGAACATCGACGCCATTGCCCATGGCCAGCAGCTGCGCGCGGCCCGACTCGGTTTCATGCACGTCCCAAGCGCCATCGAATGCACTGAACATGAGCGCCTTGTCGGGCGAGTACATCTTCTCCGCGCCGAGCGCGAGTACGACATCCGCTGCCCCCGATCGAACATAGGCGGCGGCCATGTGCAAGGCCGTGGAAGCCGTCGCACATGCGTTTTCGACATTCACCACGGGAACGCTTGAGATGCCCATCGCTCGCGCCACGATTTCGCCGCGGATCATGTCCTGGCCCTCCATATGCCCCTGGACGCAATTGCCGAAGAAGATGGCTTCGACATCGCCGGCGGTGCATCCTGCGTCGGAAAAGGCCTGCGACGAAGCTTCGGCGCAGAGCATTTTCAGGCTCTTGTCGAACTGTTTTCCGAACGGGGTCATCCCAACCCCCATGACGAATATGTCGGTCATTCGTTGATCCATTCTTCCAATGTGTTCCGCATCCGATCAGGTCTCACCGGTCGGAAAAATCGGGCTTCCGCTTCTCCCGGAATGCCGCCAGTCCTTCGACAATGTCGTTGGACAAGGCGTAAGCAGCCATGGCTTCGAGTTCCTGACGCAGCCCGACTTCGAGCGAGCTATCCTGCGCAGCGCGGACTAGCTGCTTCATGTAGGCGAGCCCTGGCCGGCTCTTTTCTGCAAGAGATTCTACCAGCGCTTGCGCTGCCGCAATGAGATCCTCGGGAGCAACCAGTTGGGTCACGAGTCCGGCTTCCTTCATCTCGGCAGCCGAGATGGTCCCGCCGGTCATCATCAGATGTTTCGCACGCGCTTCGCCGATCTTCCTAGGGAGTCGAACCGACCCTCCACCGCCGGGCAACAGGCCGTAATTTGCATGGGCGTCGCCAAATCTGGCCGGGTGCGCGGCAATGACGAGATCACAGCACAACACCAGTTCCAAGCCGCCGGCGAGCGTAAGGCCGTTGACCGCCGCAATTATCGGAAGGCGCGACGTCTCGATCCTGTTAAAAGCCTGACCGAGCCGCGGCAGAAACAGATTTAAGCGTTCGGCGAGAGTTTGTCCGCCTGTTCCATCGCCAATTGCGAGCAGATCCGCGCCAGCGCAAAACGCCCGTCCGGCGCCGGTAAGAATGCAAGCGCGCACCGTCGCATCTGCTTCCGCTGCCTCGATCGCTGCGGCTAGTTCCTCGGCCAAAGCCAACGACAGACTGTTCAACGCTGCCGGCCGGTTGAGGGTCACCCAAAGCGCTGGGCCGCGTTGCTCAACCAGGATGTATTCATAATCCATTGCAGTCTCCCGCGCGCCGGCAGGCGGTCACCGGAATAGAGGATGTGGCTAGGATGGCTGCGTCGGTCATGCCCCCGAAATGCGCCGGTCCTGGCCCGCCCAATAGGGCTCTCGAAGCTTTGAACGAAGCACCTTTCCGACATTGCTCAACGGCAGTGGCTCGGCGGTAAAAACGACCTTGCTTGGCTTTTTTGCGGAGCCCAGACGCTGGCGCACCAAATCTATTATCTCGGTCTCCGTGATTTGTGCTCCGGGCTTGACACGCACCATTGCAAGCGGCGTTTCACCCCATTTTTCATGGGGCACGCCAAAGACCGCGACCTCGAGTACACCGGGATGGTCGGCAATTACGTTTTCGATTTCGGTGGGATAGATATTGAAGCCGCCTGACACGATCATGTCGTTGTTGCGATCGAGCAGATACAAAAATCCGTTTGTGTCGATCATGCCGACATCGCCGGTTTTGACCCAGCCATCTTCCATGCGCCGGGCGGTTTCCTCCGGATCGTTCCAGAATTCCTCCATCTGGCCATTTTCGAACCGTGCGACGATCTCGCCGGGCTCGTTTGGTCCCAGCACCTTTCCGTCCTCGTTACGGATTTCGATATCGGCGCCGCTCATGGGACGTCCGACCGCCCGAATTGGGGCAGAACCTTCAAATTCGCCGAACCACTCGTTGGGCCCCATAGACGCGATGGGCAGGATTTCGGTCTGTCCATAGCCCGAATGAAGAACATGATTCCCGAATATCTGGCACGACTTGCGAAGCGTCGGCTCGGAGATCGGCGCTGAAGCACTCAGCAGAAACTTCAAATTCGGAAAGTGGCGGCCATATGCCCCGTCGTGATGCACTATGGCATTGAGCATGGTGGGGGCTACAAAGGCATGGCTGATCCGTTCCTGCTCGAGAGTGTCAAGAAAGGACGCTGGATCGAAGCCGTCCATCATCACGTTGCGGGCGCCGCAATACCAGGCCGGCACGAACAGGAAGCCCGATGCATGGGACAACGGGCCGACATGCAGAATGGCATCCCCTGGAGCCACTTGGGGGCCGATGCTGAAAAATGCGGCGGAGATCGTCATCCATGAACGGTGCCGATAGGCAACGCCCTTGGGTTTGCCCGTCGTGCCGCCGGTGTGGCGGATGACACAATAGTCCTCCGGCGCGACGACGGGATCGGGATCCCGGTCCGAGGCTGTCGCCAACCAATTCTCATAGTTGTGATCGCGGATAATGATCCGCTCAAGCGTCGGAGCTTGGGCATCCAGCCCCGCCAACTCCGAAGCCAATGCCTCATCGACCAGCGCCAACCGAGATCCGGTACTCGCGATCATATGGGCGTGCGCTTCACATCGGTTGCGCGCATAGAGAGGAACACGCGTATAGTTTCCAATGGCAGCCGCCAGTATGATGTCGGCGGCCTCGATGGAGTTCTTCTCCAGCGTAGCAATCCGGTCACCCGGTTGAAGGCCGCACTCCGCAAGAGCATTTGCGAGCTTCACGCCGCGCAACCAGGCTTCCGAGAAAGTCAACCGCCTGTGGCCGTGAACGAGAGCCTCTTGCTGGGCGAAATAACGTGCGGCGCGACGTATTTGCGTACGGACGTCCATCAGCCGCGCTCCTCTAAGGCGCTCGCCCACAATGGCGCAGTCGACACATAATAAACTGACATGCGATAGGCCTCTCCGGACTTCTTTTCGTAAGCATCTGTGTCTGCAGCATTGATCCAATCGTCCAATTCAATATTCTGCGATGCTATTCTTGCTGCTCATATTATCGTGCCGGATCATGTCGGCGGCTTTCTCGCCGATCATGATGCAGGTTGCATTGGTGTTGCCGTTGACGACTGATGGCATGATCGAGGCATCGGCCACGCGGATATTTGCGAGGCCGTGAACGCGCAGGCGGTTGTCGACCACCGCCATCTCGTCGGTGCCCATCTTGCATGTTCCCACCGGATGATAAGCATGATTGGCTTCTGCCCGGATATAGGCGTCGATCTCTTCATCAGTTTCAAGGTAGCGGTCAGGATAGAGAGGCCGTTTCATCATCGCCTTCATGCGATCCGAATGCAGGATCTCCTGCACGACACGGAAGGCATTGCGCAACGTCTTGAGGTCGTCGGGATGACTCAAGAGATTGAGGTCCATCTTGGGATCGGATTCGGGGTTTGAGTCATGTAAGGCAACCCAGCCGCGGCTCTTTGGGCGCCCAATATTGAGAATGATCGTATAGCCCCATTTCGTCATCAGCTTGTAGTCGCGCGCATGGTCGCGATAGGCGAGCGGCACGACATGGACCTGGCAATCCGCCCGGTTCTGCCCCGGCGCGGATCGCAAGAAACCGCCTGCAGCCGTGGGCGGCGATGCCAGCCAGCTTTTCCTTTGCGTGAGATACTGGAATAGGTCTCGCACGGTCTTGATCGCGCCAACGACATTGAGTGCGATCCCGAGCCGCTTCTTCGACTGGTAGACCAGCATCAGGTCAGGATGGTCGTGAAGATTCTGGCCGACACCGGGAATATCATGAATCACTTCGATTCCATGCTTCTCCAACTCATCACGCGGTCCGATACCGGAAAGCATCAACAGTTGGGGCGAATTATAGGCGCCGCCGCTGACAATGACTTCCTTTTCGCACGGGATCGTCTTCAACTGCCCGTCCTGGGAATACTCGACTGCCACCGCGCGGTTGCCCTCAAACCTGATACGATGGACGCGGGCATGTACTTCGACGCGGAGGTTGCCGCGCCTGCCCATCACCGGATCAAGGTAACACGCCTTCACGCTGGCGCGCTTCCCGTCCTTCACGGTAAACTGATAGATGCCGACACCTTCCTGGCTGGCCCCATTGAAGTCCGGATTGGCTTGATGGTCCAGTCCAGTCGCCGCCTCGATGAAAGCATCATAGACATCGAATTCGCGCTTGCCGTTGGATACGTGAAGCGGTCCCGACGAGCCGTGAAACTCATCCTCACCGCGCTCATTATTCTCAGCCTTGCGGAAATAGGGCAGGACATCGTTGTAACCCCAGCCGTCGTTGCCGAGTTCGGCCCAGTGGTCGAAATCCGACCGGTCGCCGCGGATATAGACCATCCCGTTCATACCGCTCGATCCACCCAGCATCTTCCCGCGCGGATTGTAGAGGCGGCGGTCGTTGAGCGCCTTTGAAGGGTCGGTGTTGAACCGCCAGTTGAGCGTATTGATCCGATAGTCTTGGATCAGCGCCGCAAAAGCGCCGGGCGTGGACACAAGCGGCGAGGTGCCTGGGCCGCCTGCCTCGAGCAGGCAAACGGTGACATCGGGGTCCTCGGACAACCGGCTGGCGGTAACGCCGCCCGACGACCCACCTCCAATAATTACATAGTCAGCCATTTGCTTCCCTTGTCATTCGACCCATGCTGGCGACCCGGCGTCATGCAACATGCCAGCATCAACCGCCGCAGCCACGTCAGAGGATCTTTTCGAAGATGTTGAGTAGTCCTTCGGTCTTGCTCGAATAGGGTGGCAGAAGTTGACCAAGCAGGCTGAGTTTCGGCTGAGAGAACACCGGCTTGTAATGAGTGAAGCGCTCGAAACTGGCGACGCCGGTATAGGCACCGATGCCGCTCTGTCCGATGCCACCGAAAGGCAGCCGGCGCTGGAAGACGTGCATGACCGTGCCGTTGAGAGTCACGCCGCCAGCGTGCGTTTCGGAAATGATCTTGCGCCGTTCCTCACTTTCGTCGCCAAAATAATAGAGCGCCAGCGGGCGCTCATGCCGGTTTACGTAGCGAATGAGATCGTCTTCGGAGCGATATGGCATGATCGGCAGGATCGGTCCGAAAATCTCCTCCTGCATCATCGCCATGTCATCGGTAACGTCGAGAACCGCCAACGGCACGATCCGATGCCGTTCAGGAAGCGTTCCATCGCCGTTGTCCGAGAGGTTGAGCACCGTCGCGCCCTTGGCTTCGGCATCATCGAGCAAACCTTGGAGCCGCGCGAACTGTCGGTCATTGATGATACTGGTGAAATCGGGGTTGCTTGCCGCGTTGGGGTAGCATTTGGCAACCTGAGCGCGGAGTGCGGCGACGAAGCTTTCCATCTGATCGACATGGACGAAGGCATAGTCAGCGGCGATGCAGGTCTGGCCGGCGTTGAGCAGCTTGCCGAACACTAAGCTTTCACAGACTTGTGCAAGCGATGCACCCTTGCCCACGATGGCAGGGCATTTGCCGCCAAGTTCCAGAGTAACAGGTGTAAGGTTGGCAGCCGCCGCTTCATAGACTTTGCGGCCAACCGCGGGTGAACCGGTGAAGAGAATATGGTCGAAAGGTAGGGCCGTCATCGCCTGTGCCATGTCGGGCCCGCCCTGGACAATCGCGAATTCCTCTTCGGCGAAATACCGGCGCACAAGCCGCTCGCTGGCTTCGGCGGCGTTGGCGGAAACTTCGCTCGGCTTTGCGATCACGCGGTTGCCGGCCGCCAATGCACCGGCCGCGCCAACGAATATGGTGCCGAGCGGATAGTTCCACGTGCCGAGAACGCCCACCACACCTAGGGGCTGGGGGACCAGGCGCGATGAACCGGGAAGGCCGAAGATGTCAGTCTTCACCCGCCGCGGCCTCAGCCACGTCTTCAGATTGCGGCGCGCAAATTTAATTTCCGATATGCCAAGCATCAGGTCGAGCAGGATAGTCTCGTAGCGGGATCGAATGCCGAAATCGGCGGCAACGGCATCGACCAATTCGTCTCTGTGCTGCTCAAATATCCGGCCAAGGCGCCCGAGCAGGTCCATGCGTTCTTCGTAGCTGCGCGAAACCTGCTCACGCGTCCCTTCGCGTTGGGTCGCGAAAATTCGTTCCAGCTCAGTTCTGTTCCAAGACGCATCCACGTTAAATCGTCCGGAGGCGCGCCGGCCGCTCGGCGCTGCTCGCCTGGGCGGTGCTTTCAGCTGCGCCGATCTCAGTGATCGCAGCGCGCTCGATTCTGTACGCCGTGCCGATGAATGAGGGACCGTTGCCGGTGGAACGCATCATGGATACTCCTCGGTCTGAAAGTCAGGTCGAAAAATCGGGGGCAGCGGGCGGGAGAGGATGCCCGCCGCCCCCGTCGCAGCAGCGATCAGAACTTGACTGTCGCTTCGACGCCATAAGTGCGCGGCATGCCGCGGTTCAGATAATCGTAGCCGAACACGTTGAGGTTGAGGCCGTAGGTGTAGTAATATTTGTCGAACAGATTCTTCGCCCACAAGCTAACCGACATATTGTCGTGCGCATAGGTTAATCGCGCATTGGCGAGCCAGTAGCCCGGATTTGCGCATGTAATCGCCTTACCCGCGAGCGTTATGTTCGATCCCGCTGGGGGTGTATCGCACGGTGTCTGCCCATAATTCTTGAACGGATCAAAATAGTACTTGCCCATGTAGGACGCATCACCGCGCAAGGTCAGCTTGTTGGTGCCGTCATCGATCATATCCCAGTCGAATCCGGCCTGGAACGTAACCTCCGGCGCGTTCGGGAAGGGATTGCCGTTGACGTTCAATGTCGGGCTTGCCGGGTTTGCCGGATCGATCACATTGCCTTTGTACTTGCTGTTGAGATAGCCCAGCGAAGCATCGAAACGCAACGTATCGGCCACCTGCCAGGCGAGTTCGGCCTCGCCACCGAACAGGCGACCATTGGCGCTGCGCGTGAAGGTTGTAGCGCCAACCGCCTGCGTTACTTGGTGATTCGAATACTCGTAGTAGAAGCCCGCGAGGTTAAGTTGGACGCGGCGATCGAACAGCCGGGTTTTGAGCCCCGCCTCATATGCATTCACCTTTTCAGGCTGGATATAATAGACTTGATTGACGCCCTGATAGGCAAGCCCGTTGAAGCTGCCGCTGCGGTAACCGCGACTGTACTGGAGATAGCCCATGATATCATCGGCGAACTCATAGCTGACATTGATACGGCCGGTTAGCCTGTTTGCCTTTTCGCGCTGCTCAAGCGGCGCGAGATTGGGGTTGTATGGATTGCTGTAGGGGATCAGGTTGACAACCGGCGTCGTACCGTCGAGCGCATAGAGGAAAGTGCTGCCGTTAAGGTAATTGACCTTATCCTGGGTGTAGCGTGCACCCACCGCCACGGTCAGCCGCTCGGTCGTTTTCCAGGTTACGTCGCCGTAGATCGCCTTCGAGGGGCGCGACACGTCAAAACGCTGTTCGCCGAGGATCGGGGTGAACGGAGGCGCGCCTGCCCCGGCGCAGCCCGCCGAAAAGCTACCCCCCATGCCGCCATTGCCCGTATTATTGATCGCGATGTCGGTCTGGAGTGCAATCAGCGAGCGTGCATCAAGGAAGCCGTTGGGATTGATCTCGATCGCGTCGCAGAATCCGGCATCGCCAGGCCCCAACGCCGGATTGGCGGCAAAGGCTGGGATATAGCGGATCGCGTCGGGCGTTCCGATTGCGGCGTTATTGTAGCTGCCCGGAAGACCGGCGCCAAGCAGCAGCGGCCTCAGCGCCCCGAAAAAGTCCGGGTAGTTGACCGTCTTGACCTTGTCCCTGCCATAATAAAGGCCGGCAATGATATCGAGGCGGTCGTTCGAATAGCTGAAACGCAGATCCTGGTTGAAATTCTTGCTCGTCGACGTGAGGCCGATCGAGCAGAGATCGGCTGGGCCGCCATCGCAATCATCAGGATTGTTGATATAGTCGCCGGTGTCGTAGCCGGTAATCGAGGTGACGGAGAATTGGTCGCTGACATCCCATTTGATGTTGAGGGCTATCCCTTTCGACTTGCTGATGTTCTTACCTACCCGATCAACTGCGACCTCATTGTCACGCAGCAACCGCCCGCCTAGGAAAGGTTGCGGATCGTAACGCGAATAGCCGAGCGCATCCTGCCCGCCCGCGAGTTGACCACCTGCATAGGGCGCGGTGCCCCATGGATCGTCCTTCGCGGCATAGAGCTTCAAATTGATGTCGAGATCGGGATCGGGCCGGAAGCGGATCGAGATGCGACCGCCGATCGTATCGGTGGTCCCTAGGTCGCGCTCATTCCCAGGCAGTACATTGCGCTGCCAACCATCCCCTTTTGCAAAAGTACCGGCGACGCGGACGCCCAAGATGTCGGGAACCAGCGTCGCTTCAGCGGCGCCCTGCACCGTGAAAGTGTCGTAATTGGCATAGCCGGCGGTCAGATAGCCATTGGCCTCTCCCAGATCCGGCTTGCGCGTGAAGAAGCTGATCGCGCCACCCGTGGTGTTGCGACCGTAGAGTGTTCCTTGCGGTCCGCGCAGTACCTCGACCCGGTCGATGTCATAGAGTTGCAGGCCATGGCTCGCCCGGAAGCTCTGATAGACTTCATCGACATAGACGCCAACCGGCGACGCAGTGGAGGCGGAAAATTCGTTCGCCACTGAAATCCCGCGCAGCGAGAAATTCGGTTGGGTGCGACCATAGGGAGTGGTGACTTGCAGGCTGGGGATCGCGCCCATCAAGTCTGAGGTCTCCGTGATGCCGCGCGTGCGCAGCGTCTCGCCGCCTATGGCGGAAACGGCGGCCGGAACATCCTGCAAATTCTGTTCGCGCTTCTGCGCCGTGACGACGATTGTCTCAAGGTCACCTTCCTGCGCCTCGGGCTTTTCGCCCTGCGATGCAGCGTCCTGGGCATGTGCCGGCACTGCAAGCGCACACGCGATCGATAGCGCGGTGGCACAAAGCAAATTTGTCCTAAAGGCTGTGACCATGACTGTCCTCCCCACGGCATTTTTTGATTTGGCGCCATTTGCCGCGCCTTGGGGCTCATCGTCCAATTCAATTTGTTGGCGAACTATTCCTTCCACTCATTGATTGAGGATTGTTGAGCCTGCACCGGCGACGTCTCGTGGCGGAGCAAATGACCCCATACACTTCATTGGAATAGTCACGCTGAGCGCGCCCAGCGGGACGGATGCGCGCGCGCGAGGCGTTCCAATCCAGCTTTTCCAAACGGTGTATCGGTGTAATCGGCGGTGCCAACGGTTTTCCCTTGCCGAGTAGCAAAGGAAATCAGCTATTCGGGTGACCGTGAATGCACCATCTCTGTCGCCGTGAGCGGCGACAGCGCGCCTTGAAAGCAGCCCCGTCGACATCCGCGTATACGGGCTGTGCATTGTGCCGTTGTTGGATCATGAAGATGAGGTACGAATTCATCTGGCGATACGGATTCTCAGGCACGCCAAAGGGCCGTGTCTGGACGGCCGAATCGGTCGATGACCGAAGCCCTCATTCGCTTGCTTCCTGTGCACGGCTCAGAAGGCGACGCGGTCACTGCCCTTGAGACCGAGGATTTCCCTCGCTTCGGCGGGGCTCGCGGGTTCGTGACCCATTTCGGCGAGGATGCGCTTGATCTTCTCGACCTGCTGGGCATTCGAAGCCGCAAGGACGCCGCGTTCGATGAAAAGGCTGTCCTCGAGCCCGACGCGGACATAGCCGCCGAGCAACGCCGCCTGCGTCAGAAAGGGCATCTGGTGCCTACCCGCGGCGAGCACCGACCAGCGGTAATTGCCGCGTCCGAAGAGGCGATCGGCGGTTTCCTTCATATAATGAAGATTTTCGAGATCGGCACCGATGCCGCCCAATATGCCGAAGATCATCTGGACGAAGAAGGGTGGCTTCACCAGGCCGCGATCGACGAAATGGGCGAGATTGTAGAGATGGCCGACGTCATAGCATTCATGCTCAAATTTGGTACCCGCCTCCGCCATCGTCGTGAGGATCGTCTCGATATCGCGGAAGGTGTTGCGGAAGATATAGTCGTCGGAGCCGGTGACATAGTCCTTCTCCCACGCGTATTTCCAGTCGGCGATGCGCTTCGCGGCGGGGAAGAAGGCGAAATTGAGCGAGCCCATGTTGAGCGAGCAAAGCTCGGGCTTGAAACGCGCAGAGGCGGCGAGGCGCTCGGCGACCGGCATGGTGGCCGCACCGCCCGTCGTGATGTTGATGACGGCGTCGGTGCGCTGCCGGATCACGGGCAGGAAGCGGGCATAGACCTCGGGATCGCCGGTCGGCCTACCGTCCTCGGGGATGCGGGCATGGAGATGCAGGATCGCCGCGCCCGCTTCGGCGGCGGCGATCGACTGCTCGGCGATCTCCTCGGGCGTGACCGGGAGCGCGTCCGACATCGTCGGCGTGTGCGCCGATCCCGTCACCGCGCAGCTGATGATGACCTTGTTGCTCATGGCCAGACTCCATTCAATCGTCGAGGACGGCGACCGCGCGGGTCCAGCCTGCCGAAGCGCCTTTGATCTTGGTCGGGAAACACATCACGGTGAATCCGGAGGATGGAAGCGCTTCGAGATTATGCAGCTTCTCCAGATGGCAATAGCCGATTTCCCGACCCGCTTTGTGCCCCTCCCAGATCAGGTCGGCATTCCCGGTTTCGGCATATTTCTGCGCCGTGTAAGTGAACGGCGCGTCCCATGACCATGCATCGGTCCCTGTCACCCGGACACCGCGCTCAAGCAGGTGAAGCGTGGCTTCGCGGCCCATTCCACACCCCGCGTTGACATAGTCATCCGTGCCGTAGGCCGAACCGGCCCGCGTGTTGATGACCACGATGGTCAGCGGGCTGAGCTTGACGCCGATCCGATCGAGTTCAGCCCGAACATCCTCGGCGGTCACCACATAGCCATCGGGGAAATGCCGGAAATCGAGCTTGACGCCTGGTTGGCAGCACCAGTGGAGCGGAACCTCGTCGATCGTGATCGCCCGCTTGCCCCCATCCATCGTCGAATGAAAATGGTAAGGTGCGTCGAGATGCGTGCCGTTGTGCGTGATCAGCTCGACATGCTCGATCGCCCAGGCCTCGCCATCGGGCAGGTCGCTGGCCGTCATTCCGGGGAAGAAGGCCAGCATCTGTTCTCGTGTATCATCGTGCCCGAAATATCGGACCCGTGGACGAAAGGCCGCCGGATCCGATACGATATCATTCTCGATGGGCATCGAAATGTCGATGATGGACTCGGCGGTGGGAATCGTGATCATGAGAATATATTCCCGGCTAGAACTTATACCCGATGGTCACGCCATAGGTTCGCGGCTCCTCGAGGAAGCCGTTGACGCCAAATCCCACGATGCTGGAGCTGACAAAGGCGTTTGAGATGTACGTCTTGTTGGCGAGATTCTTGCCGTAGACGGTCACGCTCCAGCGATCGCCCGGATCGGTGTAGATCAGCGAGGCATTGAGCTTGGTCTTTGCCGGCTGCGACACCTGCGGAACGTTGAAGGCACTGAAATAGACCTTATCGACCCACAAGACCTCTCCGCGAAGGGCAAAGGATCCATGGTCCGAGCGCACGGTATATTGTGCCATGGCGTCGACCGTCCATTTGGGGGCTTGCGGCAGGCGGTTGCCGGCGTTGTTGAAAGCCGGTGCGCCGGTCGCCGGGTCGACGGTGCGCCCGTCACCTCCGGGTCGCGCGGGATCGATACTGATGAAACTGTCGAACTTGGCGTTGAGATAGGAGCCGGTCAGACCCAGTTCTAAGTCGGGCGTGGGGCGCGCGCGCAACTCGAGCTCGGCACCGTAGATCGTCGCTGTCGCCGCATTCTCCAGCGCGAGTGACGCGTTGACCACCTTGCCGACCTGGAGATCCTTGTAATCATAATAAAAGCCGGCAAGATTTATGCGGAGCCGCCGATCGAGGAATTCCGATTTCAGGCCCCCTTCATAGGCCGTGACCTTCTCCGGCTTCACGGGCGGCTGCACGCCGCCGACATTGTAGGTGCCGCTTTTGAAGCCTCGCGAAACCGAGGCGTAGAGCAAAGCGTCGGGCGTGATTTGATACTCGAGCGCCACTTTCGGCGTGAAGGATCGGAAGGTCTTGTGCGGTTGGCAGGTCGGGACCGATGGGATATCGGCTCCGCACTGGGCGAGCGGCGCGACGGGATTGGCGGGCGAATAGGGTCGCGCGAGGTCGAACTGAAGCTGTTCGGAAATGCCTTTTCGCTCGATGCTGTAACGGCCACCGACGACGAGGTGAATCTCCGGGGTCAGATTGTAGGTCGCTTGCCCGAAGATGGCGCCGGCATCAGTCTCGAGACGCCCGCCGGCATAATAGCCCTGGCGGATGACGCCGGGACCGCCGAAGCCAATATCATTGTAGGGAATGATGATCGCGCCGGCGTCATTTTCGTGGAAATAAAACTAAAAGGAAGATTCTGGCTGTCTCCCGTCAGCGCCTATGGCACAGATTTGAGGTTGTGATTTAAGGAGGATTTGGGCTTCGTCGTAGTGACGAAGGAACGAAGATGAAGCCCAAATCCTCAAGGTCCAAATCGCCTGCCGAGCAGGTGGTAAAAGACATTCGCCGCAAGACCCGCCGGCATTTCTCTGCTGAGGACAAGATCAGGATCGTCCTGGGTGGCCTGCGCGGCGATGACTCCATTGCCGAGCTGTGCCGCCGCGAGGGCATTGCGCAGAGCCTGTATTACACCTGGTCGAAGGAGTTCATGGAGGCTGGCAAGCGAAGGCTAGCTGGCGATACCGCCCGTGCTGCGACCACGGACGAGGTCAAGGACCTGCGGCGAGAAGCTCGCGATCTCAAGGAATGCGTGGCCGACCTCACCCTGGAAAACCGCCTGCTCAAAAAAAGCATGATCGCGGATGGGGGAGACGACGAATGAGGTATCCCGCATCCGAGAAGCTCGAGATCATCCGGATCGTCGAGCAGTCGCATCTGCCCGCCAAACGCACGCTGGACCAACTCGGTGTGGCACGGCGAACCTTCTACCGCTGGTATGACCGTTACCTCGAAGGCGGGCCGGAGGCGCTCCAGGACCGCCCTTCAGCGCCGAGCCGGGTGTGGAACCGCATCGGCGAGGATATCCAGGACCAGATCGTCGAGATGGCGCTGGAGCAGACCGATCTGTCCCCGCGCGAGCTGGCGGTGCGCTTCACCGACGAGCGGCGCTACTTCGTGTCGGAAGCCACGGTTTACCGGCTGCTCAGGGCTCATGATCTGATCACCAGCCCGGCCTACACCGTGATCAAGGCGGCAGATGCGTTCCACACACAAACCTCCCGCCCCAACGAGATGTGGCAGACCGACTTTACCTACTTCAAGATCATCGGATGGGGCTGGGTCTATCTATCGACCGTGCTCGATGATTACTCGCGCTACATCATTGCATGGAAGCTCTGCACCACCATGCGGGCCGAGGACGTCACCGAGACGCTGGACATGGCGCTGGCAGCCTCAGGCTGCGACCACGCCAACGTGCTGCACAGGCCCCGCCTTCTCAGCGACAACGGCCCCAGCTACATCGCCGGAGAACTGGCCGAATACATCGAAGCGAACCAGATGAGCCATGTGCGGGGCGCCCCCTTCCATCCGCAAACCCAAGGCAAGATCGAGCGCTGGCACCAGACCCTGAAGAACCGCGTGCTGCTAGAGAACTACTTCCTGCCCGGCGATCTCCACCAGCAGATCGAGGCCTTCGTCGAGCATTACAACCACTGCCGATACCACGAGAGCCTCGACAATGTGACACCTGCCGATACCTACTTCGGCAGGGCTCCTGCCATCATCAAACGAAGAGAAAGGATCAAGCGAAAGACACTCGAACATCGGCGCTTGCAACACCGCAGGCTCGCCGCCTAGCATCAAACCTCAGACGAGGCCCGCACTCCGCAAACCTACGCCGCGAGTTGTGCCAAATGTTCTGACGACGGACACATCCGACAAGGAGCGACTTGGGAGCTTACCTGGGCAGGCTCGCCCGAATTCGCTGTAGCTGAGGTTTGATGGAGGTCAGTCTGTTGATCGCCTCGCTCGGTCGCGACCTGCGGCTAGCTTGCTTGGTGAATTAGTAGCCGCACGATCGCATAAACGAGCACTGGCAGAACCAGGCAGCCAACCCAGTAATTGTGCAGATTTCTCCTTTCCCGCTCATCCACTGTGGCTATCCGAAAATTCGCGGTATGCTTGGTTGGCAAAAAAATGTCGGTCGGAGCGCGCAAGCTCGGTAAGTTATTGCTTTACGAAACTTATTGAGCTTGCCGCCGGTCACACGAAATGAGAATCTCGCTCTATGTGGCGCGGAATCCCGTTTTCCGAGGCTTTTGACAGCTTCACTTTCAGGCCGCCGCCGGTCAGCGCCGCCATGCTCGCCGAATGATGCGGTGCGCGAAACGGGCGCGCACGGCTGATCCGGCCTTCTTCGAGCGTGCCCGCGACTGACTGGACCATGCTGACTTCCAGCGCCTCGGCAGGCGAGAGGTCGGGCAGAATACCGGGCAGACAACTTGCCAGAAGCGATTTGCCTGTACCCGGCGGCCCGATCATTAAAAGATTGTGTCCACCCGCCGCCGCGATTTCCAACGCGCGCTTGGCGGTTTCCTGGCCTTTGACGCGTTTCAAATCCGGCCCCGGTGCGTTTGCCTCGATCTCGCCGGGCTTCGGATCGGGTAGTCTTTGCGTGCCCTTCAGATGATTTAACAGGCTGGCAAGATCGGGCGCGGCGATGACCGGAACCTCGCTTGCCCATTTGGCTTCGGCCCCTTGGGCGCGCGGACAGATCAGGCCGCATTCCTGCTCGCTCGCATGGATCGCGGCGAGAAGCACGCCGGGCGAGGGCACGATCCGCGCATCGAGTGCGAGTTCCCCGACTGCGATATATTCGGTCAGCTGCTCGGCATCGGTAACACCCATCGCCGCGAGCAGCGCCAGCGCGATCGGCAGATCGTAATGCGATCCTTCCTTGGGCAGATCGGCTGGCGACAGGTTCACCGTGATCCGTTTGGGCGGCAGCGCCAGCCCCATCGCGGACAGCGCGGCCTGCACCCTCTCGCGGCTTTCGCCCACGGCCTTGTCCGGCAAGCCCACCACCGCGAAGCGCGGCAGACCGGGCGCGACCTGGCACTGCACCTCCACGGCGCGCGCCTCCAGGCCGAGATAGGCCACCGTGCGGATTAATGCGACCAAAGGTGCCCCTCGATTTTCCGTTTTCGTTAACCACCGTTGTGCGGCGATATGCGCGCCCTGTCGAGAGGCCATGCACGTCGTGACCTAATGCTTTGAAACCTCTATGAAAGGGCCGTTAGGGACAGACATTGGGAGCTTCGCAAGTCGGCGCGGCGATACCGGATGCATGACCCGCTCCGCTCCCTTTGCCCTCGCCGCTCTCGCCGCCACTTTCATCGGCGCCTCGCCCGCCGCGGCTCAATCGCTCGGCATGATCTACCTTCCCGGCCAGCCGGTAGTGCAGGAAACCTTGCAGCCCCGGATCGCCTATGCTCGGCCCAACGTGCCGCTGGCCGGACAGCCACTGCTTTACGCCGCCGAGCCAGCCGATCTGCCAGTCTGGCGCCCCGCGCAGAGCGTGCGCGCTTCTGCGCCCCAGCCGCACACTCAGCGTTTCGTCGAATCGCACCGAGTGCGGCCGAGCTATGGTGCGGTCGAATACGGCCCCTTCCGTGTGGTCGATGGCCAGACAGTCATGTTGTTGGGCGAGACCGATTCGCGCAGCCCCGCGCAGTTCGCGCGTTTGCTGCGCGATCATCCAGGTCTGGCTCGCTTGGAAATGGTCGAATGCCCGGGGACGCTGGACGATCGTGCCAATCTGGAATTGGGGCGCATGATCCGGCGCGCGGGCCTGTCGACCGTGGTGCCTGCCAACGGCTCGGTCCGTTCGGGCGCGGTGGAACTGTTCCTGGCGGGCGTCGAGCGCCGCATCGACAATGGGGCGGAATTCGCCGTCCATAGCTGGCGCGACGAATACGGTCGCGAGGCGGACGATTTCGCCATGGATGCGCCGCAGAATCGCACCTATCTCGACTATTATCGCGAAATGGGCATGGACGATCGGCAGGCGCGTGCCTTCTATGCGATGACCAATTCGGTGCCCCACCATCGTGCGCGGTGGATGCGCGCGGCAGAAATGCGCGACTGGGTCGGTTATCGCGCCCCGGTCGAGCGGGCTTCGGCTCCGCAACCGCGCGTGCAAAACCCGCGGATTGCCTACCTCTCGCTCGAAGTGTCGTGATCTGTTAGAGGCTTGACGGAGGGGCGCGGCTATTCTAAGCGCGCCTCCTGTCAGCGGTCGCCTCGACGGGCGGCCCTTTTTGTTGGCGCGGCATATCCGCGCCTCGAACCCGATTTTTTTAAGGACGATCCGATGAAGCGGACTTTCCAGCCTTCGAACCTTGTACGCGCCCGTCGCCACGGCTTCTTCGCCCGCAAGGCGACTCCCGGTGGCCGCAAGGTCCTGCGCGCTCGCCGCAAGCGCGGCCGCAAGAACCTCTGCGCGTAATCCAGAAGCGCCCGCTTCGGCGGGTGCATTACCTTCGCGCCCGACGGCGTCGATAGCGGCCAATCGGCCTTGCGGGCTCCCCATGGAGCCCGTTTTCGTGCGCGTGTCAGCCGCGAGCGAGATGGTGGCCGGTGACCGATCCCGACCGGTGACTAGCCGGTCGCAAGCGCGCTCGCAGTCGCCCGAAGCGAAGCGGAGGATCAGCGCCGAGGACTAACCCGCGCAGGCGGGTTAGCAAAACCCAAAGACTCTCCCTTCGCTCCAAGCTATCCTCACGAAATGCCCGCTCCGCCCTCCACCATCCGCAAGCGCGCCGACTTTCTGGCCGCGAATCGCGGATTGCGCGTGGCGCGGCCCGGCTTTGTGCTGCTGGCCCACCCCAATGGAGGGCGGGGTAAGCGATTCGGGATCACGGTGACCAAGAAGGTCGGCAATGCCGTGGTCCGCAACCGGATGAAGCGGCGCTTCCGCGAATTACTGCGCGCGGCCTTGCCGGAACGCGGTCTCGCCGATCACGATCATGTCCTCATCGGGCGTGACGGCGGGATCGAGCGCGATTTTACAGCGCTGTCGGCCGAGCTCGACGAAGCGCTGGCGCGCGCCGCTGCGGGCAAGGGGGACCGGCGGCGGCCTTCGCATCGCGGCCCGCGGCGCAAGGGCGGGCGGCCCGCCAAGGCCTTGGCATGAAATATCCGCTGATCTGGATCGCGCGCGCCTGGCAATGGGGGCCTAGCCGCATCCTGCCACCTACCTGCCGCTACTCCCCGTCGTGCAGCGAATACGCTGTGCAAGCGCTCAGCAAACACGGTGCAATCAGGGGTGGATGGCTGGCGACGAAGCGTATACTGCGCTGCCACCCGTGGGGCGGCCACGGCCACGATCCGGTTCCCTGACCGGCTCGCTAGGCCCGGGGCTTTCGTTTTCTCGGACTGATATACCTTGCCAATACACCTGCCGGCCCCCATCTCTCCCGGCAGGCAAATCGACGGATGGGATCGATCTTGAACAATTCGCGCAACCTGATCCTGGCAGTAGTCCTTTCGGCGCTGCTGCTGTTCGGCTGGGACGCTGCCATGGGCTGGCTGTATCCGCAGCCGGTCGAGGTCCAGCAGGCGGAAAAGGCGGATACGCCCGCAGAAAACGCTGCGGTCGCCGATGGCGGCACTGTCGGCACGGGGCCGGTGGCGCGCCCGGTCGATCTCGCGACCGCCTTGCGCGGCGGCAATCGAGTGCGGATCGATGCGCCGAGCGTGCAGGGCTCGATCAATCTGGAAGGCGCCCGGATCGACGATCTGGTGCTCACGCATTATCGCGAAACGACCGAGCCGGGGTCCGACTACGTTCGCCTGTTCTCGCCCGAGGGGACCGAGACCCAGCAATGGGCCGAATTCGGCTTCCTCGCCAACGGTCAGCGCGCCGGAATGGGTGCGACCTGGCAGGCCGATGGCGACGTGCTCTCGCCCGACAGCCCGGTCGTGCTGACGCGCACCGGCGAAGATGGCCTGCGCTATCGAATCGAACTGTCGATCGACGATGAATACATGATCACCGCGCAGCAGACCGTCGGCAATGCGGGCGCGGGCGCGGCGGTGGTTCAGCCCTTCTCCTATATCGCGCGGACGAGCGAGACCGCGACGCAGGATATGTGGATCGCGCATTCCGGCCCGATCGGCGTGTTCGACGGATCGGCGGATTACGACAATGATTACGACGACGTCGCCGAAGCGGGCACCGTGGCCGCGCCGGGGCGCGCGGCGTGGCTCGGCTTTACGGATATTTACTGGCTCTCTGCTCTGGTCCCGGTCCAGACGGCGGAGTTCCGCGCCGATTTCCGCAGCCTCGGCAACGACCTGTTCCGCGCCGATCTGATCCATGATCCGATGACGGTCGGCGCGGGCCAGCAGACCTCCAGTACCACGCGCCTGTTCGCGGGCGCCAAGGAAAGCTCGGTGCTCGACGCCTATCAGGACGCGGGCATCGCGCAGTTCGGCCTCGCGATCGACTGGGGCTGGTTCCGCTGGTTCGAAAAGCCGCTTTTGTGGCTGCTCAAAACCTTCAATGGGCTGGTCGGCAATTTCGGCGTCGCGATCATTCTTCTGACGGTGGTCGTGCGCGGGTTGATGTTCCCGGTCGCGCAGAAGCAGTTTTCCTCCATGGCCGCGATGAAGGCGATTCAGCCCAAGATGAAGGCGGTGCAGGAAAAATATAAGGACGACCGGACGAAGCAGCAGCAGGAGATCCAGAAGCTGTTCAAGGACGAAGGCGTCAATCCGCTCGCCGGCTGCCTGCCCTTGATCCTTCAAATTCCGATCTTCTTCGCGCTCTATAAAGTGCTCATCCTCGCGATCGAAATGCGGCACGAGAAGTTCCTGTGGGTCCACGATCTCTCCGCGCCCGATCCGTGGAACCTCGCCAACGGACTGGCGGCTCTCGGCATCGAGGTGCCCGGCTTCCTGATGATCATCTTCGGCATCGGGGTGCTGGCCCTGCTGCTCGGTTTCACCATGTGGCTCACCTTCAAGATGAACCCCAGTGCGATGGACCCGGTTCAGCAGCAGATTTTCTCGATCATGCCGTGGATTCTGATGTTCGTGATGGCGCCCTTTGCCGCCGGCCTGCTGCTTTACTGGAACACCAGCAATATCCTGACGCTGGCGCAGCAGAAATATCTCTATTCCAAGCACCCGCAGCTGCGCGCGGCGGCGGAAAAGGAAAAGGCCGAGAAGGAAGCGGCTGCCGCCGCCAAGGCGAACGGGTGACGAGCGAAGCGGAACAGGCCGAACAGGCGGCCCTGGTAAAGCGGGCGGGAAAGCTGTTTTCCGGTCGGGTGGATTTCCTCCTCTCCGCGCCGCAGCTCAAATTCCTGCCCGATCCGGACGTGCCGGAAATCGCCTTTTGCGGGCGCTCCAATGTGGGCAAGAGCTCGCTGCTGAACGCTTTGACCGGCCGCCGCGCGATCGCGCGTACCTCGGTGACGCCGGGCCGCACGCAGGAGCTGAACTTCTTCGAAGTGGGCGAGCCGACGCTGTTTCGCCTCGTCGACATGCCCGGCTACGGTTTTGCCAAGGCCCCGGTCGCGGTGGTCGAGAAATGGCGCAAGCTGGTCCGCACCTATCTGCGCGGA
>NZ_LWFF01000051.1 GCF_001635685.1 Erythrobacter sp. HI0063 | reverse complement strand
CCGCCGGTTCGACGCGCACCTGACCTGGCTCGACAGCTATGACCCGGTCACAGACGGCACCCTGACCGCCGAACTGACCTGGCCCGATGGTTCGACCGACACGGCGGAAGCCGGGCCGAGCGATGTCGAAGGGATATTCCGCCCGCTGCTGACCGCTTCCAAGAGCGGCACGGCACGGCTGCGACTTGTGCTCGACAACC
>NZ_LWFF01000050.1 GCF_001635685.1 Erythrobacter sp. HI0063 | reverse complement strand
CTACGTCCGTGCGGCGCCCCGGTTGCGCGCTGGCGCGGCTCTGCTAAAGCCCGCGCAAACCTTTTTCCGACATTCAAGAGACAGGGCCATCATGCAGAAAATTCAGGTCAAGAACCCGGTCGTCGAACTCGACGGCGACGAAATGACGAAGATCATCTGGGAGTGGATTCGCGAGCGGCTGATCCTCCCCTATCTCGATATCGACCTGAAATATTACGACCTGTCGATCGAAAGCCGCGATGCGACCGA
>NZ_LWFF01000049.1 GCF_001635685.1 Erythrobacter sp. HI0063 | reverse complement strand
AAGCGCAAAGGACTGCACCCCGCTTTGGCGAGTCCACCCAAAGAGTCCGCGTTTGCGTTTCACGATGACGACAGAATCACGTTTACCATCTCCACGCAAGCCTCTTGTGCATTGAAACGGCTGCGGAACTTGCTGGCGGGACAGTCCGTTGCATCCTTGACACGCCCATACCGCTCCGGTATTTAGTTTCTATTGAAACTAAT
>NZ_LWFF01000048.1 GCF_001635685.1 Erythrobacter sp. HI0063 | reverse complement strand
CCGCATTGCCCCATGGGCCGCCTCGTCCGCGCCTTCTGCCTCCGAAGCGACGCTTGCGCCCGCGGCCGCGCAACATCGGAAGGACGAAGAAGAACAGGAGGAAGGCGATCCAGATGATCGTGCCGATTGGAAAACCACCATCGCGCGACTGACGTTCCTGCCGGGCGGCCTGCTGCGCCTCTTCGATCGCGATCGCGTCTTCCGGACTGTTCGCCAGGTGATCCAGGATGGCATCGACACCCTGCGTCACTCCGGCATCGAAATCGCCTGCCTTGAATTGCGGCGTGATCACATCGTTGATGACGCGCCCGGCCATGATCCCGCCGAAATACGGGTGGAGCCCGTAGCCGACCTCGATCCGCATACGGCGTTCGTCCTTGGCAACGAGCAGCAACAGCCCGGTGTCCCGCTGCTCGCCCCCGATGCCCCACTCGCCGAACAACCGGGTCGCATAGGGCTCGATGGTCTCACCGCCCAGAGAAGGTACCGTCGCGACTATGATCGACCGTCCGGTTTCGCGATTGTAATCGCGCAACCGCTGGTCGAGTGCGGTTTCGGTCGCGTCGGACAGCATGTCCGCGCCATCATAGACCGGCCCGTCGGGGCGCGGCGGCAGCTCCGCCTGCGCCAGGGCAGGCGCGGTAGCGAGGGCCGCTAGGAGCAGCCAGCATGCAAGGAACAGGCGCATCATCGCGCCGCTCAGTTCGCGCTTTCAGTTCCGGGCGTCTGTACGGCCGTCGCGCTATTTCCGGTGATGCCGCTCATATCCACCTCCGGATTTTCCCGGCTGACGGCATCGGCTTCGAAATATTCGAGCGGCTCGGCACCGTGAATGATGTTCGCCCCGATGGTCGAGGGGAAGGTGCGGATTTCCGTGTTATAATCGCGCGCCGCTTCGTTATAGCGTACGCGTTCGGTGTTGATGAGATTGTTCGCCTCGTCGATAGCGACCATCAAATCCCCGAAGCGCGGCTGGCTGGCGAGCTGCGGATAGTTTTCGACCACGGTGCGAAGCTGGCCCAGTGCCTGTGTAAGCTGGTTCTGCGCTTCGTTGAAACGCTGAAACTCTTCGGGATCGCTGAGATCGTCGGTCGTGATGTTGATCGAGGTCGCGCGGGCGCGGGCATCGACGACGCCCTGAAGAATGTTCTGCTCCGAAATCGCAGCGGCTTGAACCACCGAAACGAGATTGGGAATGACATCCGAACGCCGCTGAAGGGCGGTTTCGACATTGCCCCACTGCGCCTTGGCCGCCTCTTCCTTGGTCGGGACCGAATTGATCCCGCAGGCCGACAGCGTGAGCGCGGCCATGGCTACGATTGCGGTACGGAAAGCGGCGATGCGTTTCATGATGCGACAAATTCCCCTGATGAGTGTCTTGGAAAGATAGCACACCCGATGCGCGGTTCAAGCGTGGGTGGACGATTTCCGGTGCTTGATCGCGCCGCCGGGAAAAGGCAAATCGGCGCCGGGTCATAGATAGAGAGGACGGCATGGCACTGGGAACCGAATTCAGGAAATTCATCGCGCGCGGCAATGTGATCGATCTCGCGGTCGGCGTGGTGATCGGCGCGGCGTTCAGCGGCATCGTTACGCAATTGACCGAGGCGGTGCTGATGCCGCTGATCGGCTGGATCTTTGGCGATATCGACTTTTCGAACTGGTTCCTGATGCTGGGCGACGTTCCGGAAGGCTATGAGGGCGCGCTCGACAATTACGAGCAGCTGAAGGAAGCGGGCGTGGCCATGATCGGCTATGGCGCGCTGATCACTGCGATGATCAATTTCCTGATCGTCGCCTTCGCGCTCTTCATGCTGGTCCGCAGCGTCAACAAGGTGACCGAGGAAATTCAGCGCAAACAGGCGGAAACCGAAGAGAGCTCGACCAACCCGGAAGTGCCCACCGATCCGCAGCTGGACGTTCTGAAGAAGATCCTGGCGGAACTGAAGGACGGCAAATCCGCGCCTTCATCCACTTCACATTAAGGCGGAAGCGCCTATATGGGGTCTGTCGGTTTCGACCGACTATGGCGATAAATGGTGCCGTGCAATAGGTACAACGGACCCGGGGGCAGTACCCGGCGGCTCCACCACAAACCGCGTATTTTCGGGGTTTATGACGGGGCCGAACTAGGATCGACGTGTGCTGAAAGACGGTATTTTCGCCCGGGCTGAGTAACCCGTAAAACTGTTCGCAACACACAAGTGCCAACGATAACGAAGCACTCGCTCTCGCTGCGTAATCTGACGGCCTAGCGGCCTGATCTTACAAAGCTAAAGCGCGGTTGGACCCACCGGGCAACAGAAGCGGATTCCGGGGCTCCGGGGGTAGCTAGCAACAGAAACCCCCACCTCACACCTTCGAGATTTCAAGCGATGACGAGGCTCATGCCTCTGGTCGTTCCGCCGCTTCCTTCTCCGCGCGCTCGTAGCGCAGGCAGTCGAGGATTTTCGCGCCGCCCAAGAACACTGCGCCCGCCGTCGCCGCCATGAGGACGTAGCCCATCGGGCCGGGATAGATCTCGGTGTAATGCGCGCCGCGCGTCATCGCGCCCAGAGCCAGGGCGAAGATGATCAGATACGCTTCGAAGCGATTCTTGATCACGAAGAGGCGCTTGATCTTATGCAGCACAGGGAACGCGATCCTTTCTTAACCATACCCAACGCAAGAGCCGTGCCAGGCGAGGATTCTTGCGGCATGCGATGGTTAAGGCAAACGCGCTTGTAAAGCTATCCGACAGCGCCGGTCGAGTTTGCCTGCGTCAGAGCAGTTCGTCCAGCGACAGCACGCCGAGCAAGGCTTCGCGCGCGTCCCTGACGCGCCCTGCCAGCGATTCACTGCCGATCTCGGAAGGGTGGATGGTTTCGGGCCACATTTCGGCCACCACCGCCTCGATCCGCGTCGCCTTTCCTTCGTCGAGCAGGAAGCGCGCATCCACGGTCCTGGGATCGGCGACGACGCGCAAACGCAGGCAGGCCGGCCCGCCGCCATTGGCCATCGACTGGCGCACATCGACCGGGATGACCTTGCGGATCGGGCCGTTGCTCTCCAGCATCCGCTCGCACCACGACCAGACGCTGGCGCTATCCCGACACTCGCTCGGCACGACCAGCGCCATTTCGCCCGAGGGCAGCGTGAGAAGTTGGGCGTTGAACAGATAGGTCCGGATCGCTTCTTCGAGGCTGACAGCCTCTTCGGGCACTTCGACCACTTCCAGCGCCGGAAAGGCGGCGCGGATCGCTGCGTAGGCGCCCTGCTGGTCCGCAAAGGCGCGGGCGTGGGTGAACAACACCCGCTCGTTGGCGACTGCGACCACGTCGTTATGGAAAGCCCCGGCGGCGATGGCTTCGGGGTTCTGTTCGATGAAGACGCAGGCGTCGGGGTTCAGCTGATGGAGGCGCGCCACCGCGCGGCTGGCCTGTTCGTGCTGGCGCGCGGGGAATTTGCCGCCCTGCCGACCCCATACGAACACTTCGACACCGGGCGATCCGTGGCTTTCGCAAAAGCGCATGTGATTGGCCGCGCCTTCGTCTCCGAAGCTGGAAGGCACCGCGTCATGCACTGCGAAATGGCGGGGATCGGCAAAGGCGATGTCGAGCTGGGCCTTGGTATCCCGCCATTCCTGCCCGCGATGCAGCATGGTGACGAGATTGGCGGGCGTCAGATGGCAACGATTGTCGGCGGTATCGGGTGCCGGGCTGACCGTGGCGGCATTGGCAGTCCACATGCTGGAGGCAGACCAGGCGGCGGCGAGGAGCGGGCCATCCAGGCTCTCGTCCGCGCCGATCGCATGCAGCAGGCCGTCATTCGGGCGCGGCAGTGGCAGCAGAAAACCCTGCGTCAGTCCGCGTTCCATGTTCCCGCGCATCTTCGCAATGCCTTGCAGGGCGGCGGCGCGCGGAAAGCTCGGATCGCCCTTGTGGCTGGCGCTCGCGATATTGCCGAGGCTCAGCCCTGCGTAATTGTGCGACGGGCCGACGATCCCGTCGAAATTGATTTCGACCAGGCTCATCGCGTCACGCTCCAGACCTCGTCGCCCACGGCGACTTCGAGAGCCTGTGCACAAGCCGCATCGATCGCGATATTGCCGTCCGCGTCGACTTCCCGCCGACCGTAGGCGCAGCGGAAATCCTTGAGCGATCCGGTGGCGATCAGCGCGCGTTCCCCGATATCGAGCGAGATGTCGCTCAACGTGCCCGGCGTCGCTTCGGCGATGCTCTTCACCTGATCGGTCCGCGCGGTCATGGTGGGGCCGCCATCGAAGATGTCGACGTAGTTTTCGTACGCGAAGCCTTCCTGTTCCAGCATCCGCATCGCAGCGCGGCCGGTGGGGTGGGGCAGGCCGATCACCTTGCGCGCATCCTCGTCCAGCATCGCGATATAGACAGGGTGCTTGGGCATCAGATCGGCGATGAACTGATTGCCGTTGATGGCGTTGAAATAGTCCGCTTCCTGAAAGCTCATCCCGAAGAAGCGCCCCGCGACCCCGTCCCAGAACGGCGATCCGCCCGCATCGTCGATGATCCCGCGCAATTCGGCGAGGATACGCGGGGCGAAGCGCAGGCGATGCATGGCGATGAAGAGATAACGGCTGCGCGCCAGGAGCAGGCCGAGCCCGCCCGCACGCTCGTTGGGGTGAAGGAACAGGCCGCCCACCTCGCTCGCTCCTTCCAGATCGGTGACGAGGCTGAGCAGTTCGGCGCGCACCGTGCGGTCCAGTTCCTGGCTGTGCTGCGTCAGCGTGGTGAGACGATAGGAATAGAACGGCCATTGCTGGCCGACCTGGGTGAACAGCTGGCACGTCCCGCGCACCTGTCCGTTTTCGGTATTTTCCAGCACCAATACGAACTGATCGTCGCCGAGCTCGTCGTCTTCTCGCGCGAAGGCGGCTTCGGCGCGAGCCAGCTTGGCTTCCAGTGCGCTGCGATCGGCGGGCAGATTGGTGAAGCCGCCCCCGGTCAGTTTCGCCATTTCGTAAAGCGGTTCGATGTCTTCGGGCCGGGCGGCGCGCAGGCGGAAGGTCAAAGCGGGTCTCCGTTGGCGAGTTTTTCGAGCACCAGAGCCGACAGCGCGGCACGCTCGGCAAGCGAGGGGACGATCATGTATTCGTCCGGCGAGTGGATCGCGCCGCCGCGTACGCCCATCGTGTCGACCACGGGGACGCCGCAGGAGGCGATGTTGTTGCCATCGCACACGCCGCCGGTCGGCTGCCAGCCGATAGTCTGCCCCAATTCGGCGCCGCAGGTCTTCACCAGGTCGAACAGTTTCTGCGCGCGATCGTCCACCGGCTTGGGTGGGCGGGTCACGCCGCCATGGCGATGGATCGCGATTTCGTGCTTCGCCTCGATCGCGGCGAGGATCGGGGCCAGTTCGCCGTCGAACCGCTCCATCGCGTCGGTGGATTTGGGGCGGATGTTGAAGCGCAGGATGGCGAGATCGGGCACGACATTGTTGGCCGCGCCGCCTTCGATCTTGGCCGGATTGATCGTGATATCGTCCTTGGCGAGATCCACGATCCGCATCACGAGATCGGAGGCGGCGACGATGGCATTGCGCCCGTCCTGCGGATTGCGGCCGGCATGGGCGCTGCGGCCGCGCAGAGTGATCGAATAATTCCCCGTCCCCCCGCGCGCATGGGCGAGCGTTCCATCGGGCCGGGCGCTGGGCTCGTAAGTCAGCGCGGCGTATTTGCCCTGCGCCAGTTTTTCGATGAGGGGGCGGCTGGCGAGGCTGCCGGTTTCCTCATCCGAATTGATCATCACGTCATAGCCGAGACGGTCGGCATTCCCGCTCGCCTCGAAGGCCCTGAGCGCATGCAGGATCACGCACAGGCCGCCCTTCATATCGGCGGTGCCGGGGCCGTTGACGGTCTCGTCGTCCAGCCAGCTGTTTTCCTGAAACGGGTGATCGACCGGATAGACGGTGTCCATGTGCCCTGTCAGCACCACGCGCCGAGCCGCTTCGGGGCGGACGCGCAGGACCAAGTGCCTGCCGTGCGGCTTTTCGAATTCGGTCCCGTCGGCGGAAATGGCGGAGACCGGCGCGGGCTCGACCAGTTCGACCTCGCCCGGAAGCACTGAGAATGCGCTGGATAGCTTGTCGGCCATCACCGCCAGCCCTTCGAGATTGGCGGTTCCGCTGTTGACCGACGCCCAATCGAGCGTCTGGTCGAGCATGGTCTTCGCGTCGATGCGGTCGAGCAGGGCGTTTTGTGTGATCATCGCCAGCGGGCTTAGCGGCGGTCCATAGGGTTTTCCAGCCCAGTGCCCGCTGCGTACGGCACCGAGCCACGAGTCTGCGCGGACGGCCCCCAACGCCATGGGAATTGGCTTGCAAGCGAAGGCTTGCAAATTCCCGTGCCCCCGGACATAAACGGGCTCGCTCCTCCCCGGGATCCGCTTTTCGATTATTAGCAGTATACGGGTGAGTTGCCTTTCATGACCGATTACGTGAACCGCGCCGGGATCCAGGCCGATCCGGCCTTGGCCGATTTCATCGAGAACGAGATTCTCCAGCCGCTCGGCAAAGATACGGGCGCCTTCTGGACGGGCTTCGCGTCCCTGCTCGAACGCTTCGTCCCGCGCAACCGGGCGCTTCTCGACACGCGCGGAGAACTCCAGGCGAAGATCGACAGCTGGCATCTGGATCGGGCCGGGCAGACGCACGATGCAGATGCGTATCGCGCGTTCCTCGAAGAGATCGGCTATCTCGTTCCCGAGCCCGAAGCGTTTACGATCGGGACCGAAAACGTCGATCCCGAAATCGCGACCATGGCCGGGCCGCAGCTCGTGGTGCCCATTCTCAATGCGCGTTTCCTCCTCAACGCTGCCAATGCGCGGTGGGGCAGCCTGTATGATGCGCTGTACGGCACCGATGCGCTCGACGCGCCGCCGCCAAAGCCCGGCGGGTACGACCGCGCGCGCGGCGATGCGGTGATCGCGGAAGGACGCCGGTTCCTCGACGAAGTCCTGCCGCTGGCGAGCGGGAGCTGGCGCGATATCGCTGGCGCGGAGGATATCGACCTTGCCGATAAGAGCGCCTTCGTCGGCCGGATCGATGACGGCCTGCTGTTCCGCAACAATGGCCTGCACATCGAAGTGCAGTTCGCATCCGACCACCCGGTCGGTAAAACCGACAAGGCCGGAATCAGCGACATCGTCCTCGAAGCGGCACTGACCACGATCGCCGACCTTGAGGATTCGGTCGCCGCAGTCGATGCCGAGGACAAATTGCTCGGCTATCGCAACTGGCTCGGCGTGATCCGGGGCGATCTGGAAGAAAGCTTCGAGAAGGGCGGATCGACACAGACGCGGCGGCTGTGCGAAGACAAGATCTTTCGCGACGCGGAAGGGGCCGAACATCGCCTGCCGGGCCGCAGCCTCATGTTCGTCCGCAATGTCGGGCACCTGATGACCAATCCCGCCATGCTGTGGGACGGCGGCGAGATTCCGGAAGGGATCATGGATGCTGTCGTAACCGGAGCGATCGGCGCGCTCGACGTGGCTGGCAAGGGGCGCTTCGGAAATTCGCGGACCGGTTCGATCTATATCGTGAAGCCCAAGATGCACGGGCCCGAAGAATGCGCCTTCACCAACGATTTGTTCGATGCGGTGGAGGATATGCTCGGGCTCGATCGGCATACCATGAAGGTCGGCGTGATGGACGAGGAACGGCGCACATCCGCCAATCTCGCCGCCTGTATCCATGCGGTGAAGGACCGCGTCGTCTTCATCAACACCGGCTTCCTCGATCGGACGGGTGACGAGATGCACACCTCGATGCGGGCCGGGCCGATGCTGCGCAAGGGCGCGATGAAAGGCTCTGCGTGGCTCAAGGCCTACGAGGCGCGCAATGTCGGTATCGGTCTCGCTCATGGACTTTCGGGCCGGGCGCAGATCGGGAAGGGCATGTGGGCCGCGCCCGATCTGATGGGTCAGATGATGCTGGAAAAGATTGGCCATCTGCGCGCCGGGGCCAACACCGCCTGGGTGCCGAGCCCGACTGCCGCAACCCTGCATGCGATCCATTACCACCGCGAGGACGTGTTCGAGATCCAGCGGGGCCTGCCCGATGCGGCGAAGCTGGACGAGCTGCTGACGATCCCGCTGGCCGAGGGCGTGAACTGGTCGGAAGAGGAAATCCGCGAGGAGCTCGACAACAATTGCCAGGGCCTTCTGGGCTATGTCGTGCGCTGGATCGATCAGGGCGTCGGCTGTTCCAAAGTGCCGGACATCAACGATGTCGGGCTGATGGAGGACCGCGCGACGCTGCGGATCAGTTCGCAGCATATCGCCAACTGGCTGCTGCACGGTGTCGTCAGCGAGGATCAGGTTATGGATTCGCTCACTCGCATGGCCGCCAAGGTGGACGAACAGAATGCGGGCGATCCGGCATACGAACCGCTGCTCGAAAATCAGGACGCGCCTGCTTTCAGCGCGGCGAAGGATCTGATTTTCAAGGGCGTCGATCAGCCGAGCGGGTATACCGAACCGCTGCTGCACCAATGGCGGCGGGAAAAGAAGGCGGCGGGCTGAAGGTCAGCTCGTGCCTGGATAGGGCTCGTTCTTGAGCAGCCTGGCAAGATGGGCGGCATTTGCGGCCACCGTGGCCGCAGTGACGTCCGTCTTGTCGGGCGTCTCGTCCAGATCCTTGAAGTCGATGCTGCCCATGGCTTCACCGACCCAATAGCAGGCGGCAGCGGCAGGGATCGTCCAGCCGGTATCGTTGAGCGACTGGAAAAGCTGCGCCGAACTCCAGTGAGCGCCATCCTCATTGCCCACGATCGCGGTCACCGCGATTTTGCCCGAACTCGGCATTCGGCCCTTGTCGTCGGTTTCGCCTAGAAACGCATCCATGCGTTCGAGCACGCGCTTGGCGATCGAACCGATCTGTCCCATCCAGATCGGGCCGCCGAAGATCAGGATATCGTGCGCGAGGATTTTTGTGCGCAGTTCTGGCCAGTCGTCTCCGTCGCCTTCGTCCGAGGTGACCCCGGGCAGCACATTGTAGTCGGCGATCCGCAGCATCTCGGTGATCTCGACATCGTGATTGGAGAATTTTTCCCTCAGCAATGCGATCATCGCGTCGGTCGAGCTGGGCTCGCCGCTGCTTTTCTTGAGCGAACAATTGATGGCGATGGCTTTGACGGACATGGAAATTGTCTCCTTCAGCCCGTCAATGCATGGCGCGACGCTATCGTTTCGCCATCCCGTCCACCTGCCTCGCCAGTGCGACGAAATCGGCGACGCGCAAGGTTTCGGCCCGCCGTTGCGCATCGATACCGAGGGTTTCCATCGCCTCGATCGCGCCCGGCACGCCCTTGAGGCTTTGACGCAGCATCTTGCGGCGTTGCCCGAAGGCGGCTTCGGTGAGGCGTTCGAGCGTGCGGGCGCTGACGCCGTCCGGCATGGACGCGGGCGTCACATGGACGATGGCGCTCATCACCTTGGGTGGGGGCGTGAAGGCGCTGCGATGGACCTTCATCGCCAGCTTCGCCGTGCCGCGCCACTGGGCCAGAACCGCCAGCCGGCCATAGGCAGAACCTCCAGGCGCGGCGACGATCCGTTGGGCGACTTCCTGCTGGAACATCAGCGTCAGCCCCGTCCAGAGCGGGGGCCATGTCTCGCCCGACAGCCAGCGCACGAACAGCGCGGTGCCGACATTATAGGGCAGGTTGGCGACCACTTCGAACGGTTCGCCGCCCATCAACTCTGCATGGTCGAGCTTCATCGCGTCGCCCGGAACCACGGTCAATCGGTCGGGAAACGCCTCGGACAGTTCGGCAAGCGCGGGCAGGCAGCGCGGGTCCATTTCGATCGCGGTGACGCGCGCTCCGGCACGCAGCAACGCACGGGTCAAGCCGCCGGGGCCGGGGCCGATCTCGAGCACGTTGCGACCCGCCAGATCGCCGGGAACGGCTGCGATCCGGTCCAGCAAATGTTCGTCGAAGAGGAAATTCTGGCCGAGCGCCTTGCTGGCGGACAGACCGTGCCGGGCGATCACTTCGCGCAAGGGGGGCAGGTCGGCCATCAAGGCTTCGCTCGCCGTTCAGCCATCGCACTTGCCATGCGCAGTGCGGCGATCATCGCGCCGGGATCGGCCAGGCCCTTGCCTGCGATGTCGAACGCCGTTCCGTGGTCGGGCGAAGTGCGGACGATGGGCAGGCCGAGCGTGACATTGACGCCCTCGTCGAAATCGAGCGCCTTGATGGGGACCAGCGCCTGATCGTGATACATCGCCAGTGCCGCATCGTAGGTCTGGCGCGCGCGTGGGGTGAAGAGCGCGTCGGCGGGGTGCGGACCTGTCACCGCCATGCCTTCTGCGCGCAGCGTTTCGATGGCGGGGGCGATGATGTCGCGCTCCTCGCTGCCGAATTTGCCGCCTTCGCCCGCGTGGGGATTGAGGCCGCAGATCGCGATGCGCGGAGCCGCGATCCCGAAATCCCGCGTAAGAGCCGCGGCAGTTATTCGCGCTTTCGCGGCAATCGTCGCCTTGTCGAGCAGGCGGGGCACGTCGGCGAGAGCACAATGCACAGTCACCGGAACCGCGCGCAGGCTCGGCCCGGCCAGCATCATCACGACATCGTTTGGCCCCAGCCCGCAGGCGGCGGCGAGAAATTCGGTCTGGCCGGGAAATTCGAAACCGACGCGCGCCAGATGGGCTTTGGAGACGGGAGCGGTGACGGCTGCGGACGCCTTGCCGAGCAAGGCCATGCGGACCGCCCCGGCCAGCGAGCCGAGCGCGAGCGCCGCTCCCGCATCGTCGGGCACTCCCGGGCGATAGGTGCCGTCCTCCGCTCCGAGCACCGGAAGGCCCCGATCGAAAGCGTCGTTCGCTTCTGCCGCATCGTCGATAGGCACGATAGGGCAGGCGAGATCGCGAACCGCAGCCGCTTTCTCCAGCACGGTAGTACCGCCGACTACGAAAAAGGGCGCAAGCTTGCTTTCACGGCGCCGCGCCCAGCTCGCGACGATGATCTCCGGCCCGATCCCCGCCGGATCGCCAAGCGATACGGCGAGAGGGGGCATGTCAATTATACTCGATATAGGCGTCGTTGCGCAGATCGCGCAGGTAACGCTGGGCGCGCTTGCCGATGCGCTCATCCTCGATCTGGTTCATCAGAGTCTCGAAATCGGGTCCGGCATTCTGTTCGGGATCGTCACGACCGCACAGCATCAGCACACGGATGCCGTCTTCCACGCTGCCGAAGGGCGGGGTGGTCTGACCGATCTGCAATTGCAGAATCGCGTTCTGCAAAGCCTCGGGAAGCGAGCGAACGCGGATTTCGTCGTTGGTGACGATGCTGGCGCCGAGCGCAGCGGCCGCGCTGTCCGCATCGCCGCAGCCGCGAATCTGCGACACGCCTTGGGTGAAGGCCTGCACGCGCGCAGCCGCCTGCGCCTGCGTGGTGCCCGGATCGAATCCGATCGAGATCTGCTTGAGGCTGAGCACGGCGTCACGCGGATCGGCGGTCAGCACCTGACGCTTGTCGATCAGATACAGGATCGAGAACCCGCCCGGAATGGGCAGGGGGCCGACCAATTGGCCGGGCTGCATCTGGCCTGCGACTTCCGATAGCTGGGCGGGCAACTGGCCGAGCCGCACCCAGCCCAGATCGCCGCCCACGGCTGCTGTCGACGCTTCGGAGAACTGACGTGCATAAGCGACGAAACTGCCGCCCTGGCGCAATTGTTCGACGATACGCCGCGCATTGTCCTGCACCGCGGCCTGGCTTTCGGGCGTTGCGGACAGGAAGATTTCACCCAGCCGGAATTCTTCGGTCCCACGCGAGGCTTCGAGCCGCTCGAGCTGCTCGTTCACTTCTTCACCCGATACGCTGACGAACGGAGCCACATTGCGGCGCAGCAGGCGCTGCCAGGCAAGCTCGCCGCGAATCTGGCGCTTCAGGGACGCGGGCGAGGAACCGACCTGCTGGAGATAGGCCGCCATCGCGCCGTCTTTCTGGCCGAAATTCTGTTGGGCCACGGCGTTGTAACGCTGCTCCACCTCCTGGTCGGTGACCTCGATTTCCTGCGCTGCGGCTTCCTGAATTTGCAGGGTTTCGTCGATGAGATTGCGCAGCACCTGCATTTTGAGGCGCTGGAAATCCTCGGCGCTCAATTCGTGATCGTTCGCTGCCGTGACGAGCGCTACCCGCTGATCGACATCGGTTCCGGTGATGACATCGCCGTTCACGACCGCGGTCGCCGTGCGAACGTTCGGATTGCTCTCGCCCAGCAAGGTCACCGATTCGGGCAGGCCCAGCGGATTGCCTGCTTCGGGCGCATCGGCCTGCACCTGCGCGATGGCAGGCAGCGGCGCAGCCATCAGGCCGAGCATCGCCGTAAGGGAAACGAGAGAGGATAGCGGTTTGCGCGTCACGTAGATCGTCCAATTGCGGCGCCATGCAGGCGCCCGGATACAGCCCGGTCTTGCCGCCGTCCGGCTTAACCGTAGCTGATTGGCGGCGGCGATTAGCGCATAGGAGCCCGCATGCCAACGGGCGCGGCCCGCTCGCGTCAGCGGAAGCCCAGTTTGCGAAGCGCGAAATAGACCTGGAACGTGTCGCCGCGCTGCGCATCGCCCGTGTCGAGATAGTCGCGCCGCCAGGTCAGCCCCATTTCGAGGCAATCGTCCTCGTAGGCGACACCCAGCCGCGTACGGATAGGCTGGAAGCCGTCCGATCCGAGATTGGGATCCTCGTCGCGATTGGTGAGATTGAAGACGCCGGAGCCGAATACAGACCAGTAGCGGCGGAAGGCGACACGCGCGGCGGCGCGCAATTCCTCGCGATCCTGCAAATCCTCGACCTGGAAGATATTCCGGTTGAGCCGGAGATAGCCGACCTCGGCGTAGGTTCGCGCGCTGCCGACAGTCGCGTCGATCTCGTTGCGGCGCACCGCCAGATTATCCTTGTCGAGGCGGAAGCGGTGGGTCAGCTTCACGAAATCGCGGAACCGCACTTGGGTCCGTCCGACGATGTCCGATACGCGCTCCGACAGGCCCGTGCCGTCGACGAAGACGCCCGGATCCTTGTCCAGCCTATAGGTCTGGCCGAGCGTGGTCTTCAGATCCCATCCCGGCGCGCGCAACTGCCAGTCCACGCCATAGGTCACGCGCGCCCCGTCCTCGACCCGGTCGTATCCGGGAAAGCGGTTGAGCGCGAAGAGGTTGGAATCCTCCAGATCGATCGCGCGCGAATCCTCGTTGGGGATCGCGAGGTTGCGGATCGGCGGGCTAGCGGCGAACTGAACGCGCGGGGTCAGCACCTGATCCCAGCCGAGGAATTGGCCCACCAGCGGCCATTCGACATCCACCGCCGCGACTGCGATCCCACGCGCTTCCCATCCCGGATTGCCGCGATAGAGCGCCGTATCGGTGAGCGCATTGTCGCTCGAATGGTAGACATCGCCGCGCACCAGGCCGGTCAGAGTCACCAGCTGGCCCATCCCGGTCACGCGGCGCAGATCCCAGCGCGCGCGGGCGAAGGCGCGCTGCGTGTCCTGTCCCTCGTCGCGCAGGATGGCGAGGCTGTTGGCCTGTAGCTCGACCTTGCCGCCCAGAACCGGATCGTTGAGCCGATACCGATAGTCGATCGCGGGCAGGGCCAGCGGAACCTGCCCCTGATCCGCGCCCAATCGCAAGGTCTGCGTCGCCCAGCCGGCGATCGAGAGATAGGATTGCCGGTCGATCCGCTCGAGATCGATGGTGGAGCGCAGGCGATCGTCGCGGCTGATGTCATAACGGCGCAGGAACGTGCGGTCGCTGGCGCGGCGCACCGATCCGGTCAGGCTCCAATTGGGATCGAACTGGAACTGGCCGTTGGCGAAGACATAGCCGCGAAAATCGCGTTCTCCGACGCGATTGCCCGTCAGACTGGAGATGCGGCGGCTGTAGGTCGCATACCCCGTGATCTGGAACGCGCCCTTATCGGTAAGCTGGCGGTACTGCCCGCTCACCATGGGGAGCGCTTCGGTGAAGAGATACGCGCTCGCGGTCGCATCGCGATTGGGGCCGAGACGCCAGTAGTAACTGCCGCTGACCTCGACGCCGTTGCTTTTCGAAATGCGCAGATCGGGCACCAGGAAGCCTGCGACCGGCCCTCCATCGGTGCGGATCGAAAGGCCGGGCAACGGCAGGAGACGCGCACCGAACAGTTCGAGATAGGCGTTGCGGAACCGGACCCGGCTGTCGCTGGGGTCGTACGTCACGCGATCGGCGGTGATCCGCCAGCTCGGCGCCTTGTCGCATCCTTCGGGCGTGGTGACTGAGCAGGCGGTGTAAGCCGCGCGTTCCAGCTCGATCGTTCCGTCCGCACCGCGCGATCCGGTTTCTGCGGCCAGCCGCCCGCCCTGGCGCAGCGCCAGCAGCAGGTTCTCCATCGCGCCGGCTTCGAATTCGTCGGTCAGCACCACGCTTTCCGAAAACAGCTGATTGCCGTTTTCGTCGACGAAGCGCACGCGTCCTTCGGCGAGGATTTCGCCGCTATTGCGGTTCCAGGTGACGCGATCGGCGCGTACCGAGCGATCGCCGCTGCGCAGGACGACGCTGCCGCTGGCAGTAACGGTGTCGCTGGGCGAATCGTAGCTGAGCGTGTCGGCTTCGAAGGCGATCTCGTCGCTGTCGGCGCTCTGGCCGGTCGGCAGGTCGACCGTGTCCTGCGGTGCATCTTCCAGCGGGCGCGTGGAGAGGTCGGCGCTTTCTTCCTCGTCCTCGAACCGGTCGGGATCGGACCGGTCGGCCTGATCCTGCGCGGTGGCCATGCCGGTGGCCGCACCGTCCTGCGCGAGGGCGGCGGAGCCGTGAAAACCGGCTATCAGACAGATGCTTAGCGCGCTGGACAGCGAGAGCCCCGCCCGGATGCGGTGCAAATCGGGCGCGGATACGCTGGGCGTGTGCATGGCTTGCCTATCGCATCGCCGCTCCCTAACTGCAATCGCGTTCACGAGCGGCCTTTCGCATAGCCTCAAATCGCGTCGCGGCCGCGCCACACCTATTACTCGCGGGAGTTCCCATGCAGATCGAATTCAGCCCATCGCGTCCCGAAGGATTGCGTCTCGTCGCCCAGGCCACCGTCAAGGGCACGTTGCCCGACGGGCTGGAGCGGGCGATGGAAGAAGGCGCGAAGGCGGCACGTTTCAAGGGCTCGGCAGGCCAGCTGTTCGACGGCTTCGTCGAGCGTGACGGCGCGGTCCTGCGCCTGGTCCTGGTCGGCACCGGCGCTGCCGACGCCGAAGGACGCGCGGCGAATTGCGAGAAGGCTGGTGCTGCGATTTCGGCCAAGTACCAGTCGGCGGGCGAGGAGACGATCGGCTTCGATGCGACCGGCCTCGCCGCCGAAGATCTCGCGCATGTCCTGCTCGGCCTCAGGCTGCGCAATTGGCGTTACGACATCTATCGCACCAAGCTGAAGGACGAGCAGAAGGTGACGCTGCAGCGCGTCGTCGTCCTGAACGCGCCCGAAGGTGCCGAAGACGCCTGGAACGAGGCCGCTCATCTCGCCGACGGGATCGAGTTCACGCGCGAACTCGTCACCGAGCCTGCCAACATCATTTACCCCGAAACCTTCGTGGAACGCTGCCAGAAGCGCTTCGAAGGCAGTGGCGCGGAACTGATCGTGCTCGACGAAGCGAAGATGGAAGGGCTCGGCATGGGTGCGCTGCTCGGCGTCGGGCAGGGCTCGGCCCGCGATTCGCGCATCCTCGCCATTCGCTGGAACGGCGGCACGGACGGCGAAGCGCCGATCGCCTTCGTCGGCAAGGGTGTGACGTTCGACACGGGCGGCATTTCGATCAAGCCCGGACCCGGCATGGAAGACATGAAGTGGGATATGGGCGGCGCCGGCGCGGTCGCAGGCGCGATGCTGGCGCTGGTGCGGCGCAAGGCCAAGGCCAACGTGGTCGGCGTGGTCGGCCTGGTCGAGAACATGCCCGACGGGAACGCGCAGCGCCCCGGCGACGTGGTCACCTCAATGTCCGGCCAGACGATCGAGGTCCTGAACACCGACGCCGAAGGCCGCCTGGTTCTGTGCGACGCGCTCCACTGGACGCAGAAGGAATTCAAGCCCGCCCGGATCGTCGATTTCGCGACGCTGACCGGTGCGATCATCGTATCGCTGGGCAACGAACATGCGGGCGTGTTCTCGAACGACGATGCGCTGGCGCAGGATCTTGCCGATGCGGGCAAGGCCAGCGGAGACAAGGTGTGGCGCCTGCCCATCGGCCCGGCCTACGACAAGCTGATCGACAGCCCGATCGCCGACATGAAGAATATCGGCGGCAAGGGCGCGGGCTCGATCACGGCGGCGCAGTTCCTCCACCGCTTCATCGAAGACGGCACCCCCTGGGCGCACTGCGACATTGCGGGCACCGTGTGGAGCGACAAGCCCGGTGCCACCTGGGGCAAGGGCGCGACCGGTTTCGGTGTGCGCCTGATCGACCGGCTGGTCGCCGACACGATCGAAGGCTGATCGGCCAATGGCAGGCGGCGGTACAGGCAAGATGCGGCGCAAGGGCGACCTGCCGCACAAGACCTGCGCCGCCTGCGGGCTCGATTTCGCCTGGCGCAAGAAGTGGGAGCGGGATTGGGACAGCGTGAAATACTGTTCCGAACGCTGCCGCCGCTCTGCAAAAACGACCGCCCAATCGGCCTGATCGCATGCGCGTCGACTTTTACCAACTGACCCGCGATCCGGTCGAAAAGGTCGTTCCTGCGCTCGCCCGCAAGACCCTGCAGGCGGGCCAGCGCATGCTGATCGTCGGCGCGGATCAGGAGCAGCGCCGGATCATTGCCGAAGAATTGTGGAAGGAAGGCCCGGCGCATTTCCTCGCCAATGGGGAGGCGGCGGAGCCGCACGCCGCGCGCCAGCCGATCCTGCTGTCGGACAGCTGCGAGCCGCTCAACGAAGCGCGCTTTCTCCTGCTCGCGGATGGCGTCTGGCGCGAAGAGGCGAGCGCCTTCGCGCGCACGTTCCTGATGTTCGGCCCCGACCAGACCGAGGCTGCGCGCGGGTTGTGGCGCGAACTGAAAGCGCGTGCCGCCAGCGACGGCACCGTCGAATTCGGCGCGTTCCGCCAGAACGAGGATGGCGGCTGGAACCCTCTGTGACTCCCACCTGTTGGTTGGGAGAAGGAGGCTTTTCTTGCGTATCGCCGGTTCCATCGCCGCTCTGTTTCTGCTCGCAGCCTGCGGTGCGTCGGAAGACGAGCCGCCGCGCGACGATCCGCAGCCCAAGGGCCATTACGTCGTCGATCCCGAAACGGGAGCGACACGCGCCTCGATCACCAATGAAGACGGCACCACGATCCTGCGCGCAGGTGATGGCAGCGAAGGCGAGGTGGCCGAGCTGCCCACCGGCTTCACCGTCTATCCCGACGCCGAAATACGCTCCACCGTGGAAGTAGGGCGCGGCGAGCGGCGCTCGGTCACGATGACGCTTGCCAGCGATGCGCCCCCGGCGGACATGATCGCCTTCTATCGCGCCGAGGCGGAGGCGGCGGGCGTTGCGGTCGATGTCGAGCTTGCCACCGATACGCTTTCGATGGTCGGCGGGCGTGCCGAGGACGGGACGCATTTCACCTTCCAGGCGGCGCGCGAGGAGGACGAGACGGTGGGCCAGCTTACCGTGGGCCAGCTCAGCGTGGATCAGCTCCATGGAAACAGGCCACGCAACTGATGCTTGCCGTTGTGCCCCCACGCGTCTACGGGCGCGCGCATTGCACCCCCTAAATTCGAGGAAATTACGATGGCGGTTACCCGCACCTTTTCGATCATCAAGCCCGATGCCACGCGCCGCAATCTGACCGGCGCCGTCACCAAGATGCTGGAAGATGCCGGCCTGCGCGTCGTCGCGTCCAAGCGCATCCAGATGAGCGAAGACCAGGCGAAGAAGTTTTACGAAGTCCACGCCGAACGCCCGTTCTACGGCGAACTGGTCGACTTCATGACCAGCGGCCCGGTCGTCGTTCAGGTGCTCGAAGGCGAAGACGCCGTGAAGCGCAATCGCGACGTGATGGGCGCCACCAACCCGGCCGACGCCGAAGACGGCACCATCCGCAAGACCTATGCCGAGAGCATCGAAGCCAATTCGGTCCACGGTTCGGATTCGGACGAGAACGCGAAGACCGAAATCGAATTCTTCTTCAACGACGACGAAATCGTCGGCTGATTTAGGACGCCGAAAAGCCCGCGATCTGCGAACGGTGCGCGTGATGCGCGCCGTTCGCGGCACGGGCCTGTTCGGCGCCCATGCCCTCTAGCGCCTCGTCGGTCAGCGTAAGGCCGAGCGCGGCGTAGATCTGCGCGATCTCGCTCTGCCAGTCGCGCCCCAATGCTGCGAAATCGACGCGGGCCAGAGGGCCTGTGAAATCGGCGAGCGCTGCGGCCATCCGTTCTTCGCGCAGCGCCAGCTTGCGAGCCCATTCCTGCCGGATCTTCTCAAGCGACAGCTCCGCGCTCTGGAAGGCGGACTGCGCCGCCACCAGCGACACCGAACTTGCCAGCACATCGTCCGGCTCGCGCCGCGTGACCACCAGCCGCGTGCCCGGAAGCTCGGCTAGCAGCGCGGGGATATCCTCGGCGAACTTCGGACATTTCAGCACTCTGGGCCGGTCCGCATTGCCCATCATCGCGGCATCGGTGCGCAGGATGCGGGCGAATTCGCGATAGAGCGGGGCTGCATCGCGCGCCTCGCTGAAGGCGACGTAGCCGGGAATGCGCCATTGCGCTTCGAAGGCGCACACGTCGAGCGCGGTGGTCAGCCAGCCCAATTCCTCGTCCGCGCGGGTGGGTCCGAAGGGGTGCTGGCTGTCGAGCCACGGATTGACGAGCCGTGCAATGGCCAAGCCCGCACGTAATTTGAGCGGACGCCAGTCGAAAACATTGCCTGCGGGAGGCACCGGATCGACCGCATTGCAGAACCGCGTTCCCGCATGGCGCGGATCGGCGGCAAGCAGGCGGTGAACCCGCGTGGTGCCCGCGCGCATCTGGCCGACCACGGCGATCGGTGGCGTAATCGGCGTTTCCGCGAGATCGGGCCGTTCGCGCCACAAGCGGCCCAGCGCATGGCGCTTCTCGATGGCGGCGACGATCTGGCCATAGGCCATGGTGTGGCCCAGCGCGTTGAGCTGCGCTTCTTCGCGCAGCGAGCGGCACAGCGCCTCCAGCCGGGCGCGGAAATCGGCCACATCCTCGGGTGGACGGATCGATATTTCGTCGTCAGGCGCAAAACCCTCGCTGCCCTTGGCCCACAGAAAATCCGGATCGAGCGGCGGCTGCACGGTCAGCCCGCGTTCCCACATGCCGGCAATCGCGCGGTTGGCCAGCGTGGCGGTGCGCGACACGCAGAGGGGGTGAGGGCGGGGCGGCATCAGACGGTCGCGCAGGCCCCGGCATGCCGCAGCACATGTTCGGCAAGGATGCGCGGATAAAGCTGATGTTCGGCGATGCGGACCCGCTCGGCGAGACTCTTGGCGGTCTCGCCCGGGCGGATGGCGACCGCGATCCTTCCCAGCACCTCGCCCGCATCGAGTTCCTCGGTCACCAGATGGACCGACACGCCGCCATGCGTGTCGCCCGCCGCGATGGCGCGGGCATGGGTGTCGAGACCGGTGTATTTCGGCAGCAGCGAGGGATGGATGTTGAGCATTCGCCCCTTCCAGCGCCGCACGAAGCCCGGCGTCAGAATGCGCATGTAACCGGCGAGCGCGATATGATCGGCCCCTGCCTTGCGGGCCGCATCTTCCATCGCTGCGTCATGGTCTTCGCGCGCCATGTCCTTGTGCGAGAGGGCAAAGGTCGCGATTCCCTCCGCCTCGGCCAAAGCAAGCGCTTCCGCATCCGGATCGTTGCTGGCCACCAGCGCGATTTCGTAAGGCGCGCCATCCAGGCGGCTGGCATAGAGCAGCGCCGCCATATTGCTTCCGCGACCCGAGACGAAAACCGCGACGCGCGCCCGTTGCAGGGCGGTTTCAGGCATTATGCACGGCTTCCCAATCGGCGCGCGCGGACCAGACGCCCGCCGCGCCGCGCACGGTGCAGCCGCGCTCGCCTTCGACGATCTCGCCCACCGCCAGCACCGTATCGCCCGCCTCTTCAATCCGCGTGCGGACCATCTCGGCCTGCGCGGGCTCGACGGCGAGCACCATGCCGACGCCGCAATTGAAGGTGCGCGCCATTTCTTCCGGTTCGATCGCGCCCTGCGCCTGGAGAAAGGCCATCAGGCGCGGCTGGTCCCACAGACCGGCATCGACCATCGCATGCGCGCCCTTGGGCAAGACGCGCGGAATATTCTCGAGCAGCCCCCCGCCGGTGATATGCGCCATCGCGTCGATCAGCCCGTCGCGTACGAGGGGAAGCAGGCTCTTCACGTAAATCCGGGTCGGCTCGATCAGGGCATCGATCAGCAGGCGATCGGAACCGAACAGGGCCGGGCGGTCGAGCTTCCAGCCCTTGTCCGCCGCAAGCTTCCTGACGAGCGAATAGCCGTTGGAATGCACACCCGAACTGGCGAGACCGAGCAATATATGGCCCGGCGCAACGCGCTCGCCCGTCAGCTGTTCGCCACGCTCCACCGCGCCGACGCAGAAGCCTGCGAGATCGTAGTCCCCCGGTTGGTACATGCCCGGCATTTCCGCCGTCTCGCCACCGATCAGCGCGCAGCCCGCCATTTTGCAGCCTTCGGCGATGCCTGCGATCACACGCTCGGCAATGCCGTTTTCCAGCCTGCCGGTGGCGAAATAATCGAGGAAGAACAGCGGCTCCGCCCCCTGAACGATCAGATCGTTCACGCACATCGCGACGAGATCGATCCCAACCGAATCGTGCCGGTCATGATCGATGGCGAGCTTAAGCTTGGTGCCGACACCGTCATTCGCTGCGACCAGCAGCGGATCGGTGTAGCCTGCAGCCTTGGGGTCGAAGAAGCCGCCGAACCCGCCGATTTCGCCATCGGCGCCGGGGCGCGCAGTGGCCTTCACCAGCGGCCCGATCGCCTTGACCAGCGCGTTGCCTGCGGCGATCGAAACCCCCGCATCGGAATAGGTATAGGACGAATTCTTTTCCTGCATGGCGCCTGCCATACGCATTCGCGCTTGGATTTCCATAAGCCATTGGGCAAAAGGCGCGCGGTTTCCCCCATGCACTTGATCCCATCCCTTCCTGCGCTGCGCCGTCCGCTCCCGATTTTCGCCGGGTTGGCGGCGCTTGTCCTGCTTGCGGCGGCGGTCTGGGCGCAGGTGGGGGGCGAGCGCGGCATCGCTCCAGTCGCTGCCTCAAGTGACATTTCGGTCACGGGGATCGAAGTCGACGCCACCGGCAAGAGCAGCGACGAAGCGCGCGCTAACGGCTGGGAGCAGGCACAGCGCAAGGCGTGGGAGCGGCTGAAGGGCCCGGAATTGTCGGATTCGCAGATAGCCGGTCTCGTTTCGGCGATCGTGATCGAACGCGAGCAATTGGGTCCGCGCCGCTATATCGCGCGGCTGGGCGTCATTTTCGACCGGCAGCGCGCCAATGCCTATCTTGGCGGCACCGAACAGGCGCGCCGGTCCGCGCCGATGCTGCTGGTACCGGTGACGTTTTCCGCCGGGACGGAGCTGGTCTACGAGATGCGCAATCCCTGGCAGCGCGCCTGGGCCGAATATCAATCGGGGTCTAGCCGGATCGACTATGTCCGTCCGGCGGGATCGGGTGGCGATTCGCTGCTGGTCACTTACGGGCAGATCGGGCGTCGAAGCCGAATCTGGTGGCGCACCGTGCTAGATCAGTTCAGCGCATCGGACGTTCTCGTGCCGATCGCGGACCTGCGATACACCTATCCCGGCGGACCGATCGAAGGCACGTTCACGGCGCGCCATGGACCGGACAATGTCTATCTCGCCGGATTCCGGATGACGGCCGCCAATCCCGAACAATTGCCCGCGATGCTGGAAAAGGCCGTGGTCCGCTTCGACGCGATCTTCGAACAGGCGCTCGCCAATGGGCGGCTGGCGCCCGATCCCACGCTGGACCTCGGCGATCTGGAGATCGATCCGGCGATCCAGCGCTTGATCGATCTGGGCCGGGCCGAGGCCGAGCGTGAGCGGGCAGCGGCGGCCGCGGCGCGCGCTACGCGCGAGAACCAGCAGGCCGAACCGGGCTCGAGCGTAACGTCCGCGCCGATCGACAATCCGCCCCCGCCGGGCTCTGTCGGGCTCTACACAGTCCAGATCGCTACGCCCGATGCCGACGCATTCAACGCAGGCGTTGCGCAGGTGCGCGGCGCTTCGGGCGTTCGCACCGCCGGGATCCGCAGCACGGCGATCGGCGGCACGTCGGTCCTGACGGTCGGCTTCGAAGGTTCGATCGACCAGCTCGCCGCCGCTCTGCGCAGCCAGGGCTTCACGGTCCGGCAGGCGAACAACGCGCTGTCCGTCAGCCGCTAGGCGCATCGTCGCGACCGCCATTCCAGTGTCTCAGATCGCTCTTCCGCTTTCCGTCGCCGATCCCGATCGGGCGGTGCGGATCGTGGTGGGTGGTGCGAATCGAGCCGCCATCGCCGCATTGGCGGAGCCATCGGACTGGCCCTATCGCACGGCGGTTCTGGTGGGGCCGCCACGCTCGGGCAAGACGCTGCTGGCGCGCTGGTTCGCGTCGTCCGGGCATGGAGAGGCGATCGACGGGGCGGACCGCTGGGATGAAACGGCGCTGTTCCATCGCTGGAACCGCGCGCAGGAGGATGGCCGCCCACTGCTCCTCGTCAGCGATGCGGATGGATGGAGGATCGACCTGCCGGATCTGCGCTCGCGCCTGGGCGGATCAATCCAGCTTGCAATCGCCCCGCCGGACGACGTCATGGCGGGCGAGCTTATCCTGGCGCATGCGGAGCAGCGCGGCCTGCAACTCGCGCCTGCGGCGGCGGATTACCTCGTCCCGCGCGTCACCCGCAGCCATGCCGCTATCGAGAAAGTGGTGGCGGAAATCGACCGCATTTCCCTTGAACGGAAACTGCCCGCCACCATGTCGGTATGGCGCGATGCGCTCGAAGCGGTCCAGGGGCCGGAGCAGGGGCGCTTGCTTTGATACGCGATTGGTGGGAGAATCCTGCGTCATGTTCGACCGGCTGACCGCCTATCTCGACTCCATCCGCGCGCGCGATCCCGCGCCGCGCAGCCGCTGGGAAATCCTCACCTATCCGGGCGTCTGGGCGGTGTTCTGGCACCGCATCGCGCATTGGCTGTTCGAAGCCGAATTGCATTTCCTTGCCCGGTTCGTGAATCATTTCAGTCGCTTCCTGACCGCGATCGACATTCATCCGGGCGCGAAGATCGGACGCAATTTCTTCATCGACCACGGCTTTACCGTGATCGGCGAGACGGCGGTGATCGGCAACGACGTGACGATCTACCAGAACGTGACGTTGGGTGGGACCAATCCGACCAATGGGATCGGGGGCAAGCGCCACCCGACCATCATGGACAATGTCATCATCGGATCGGGTGCGCAGGTGATCGGCCCGATCACGGTGGGCGAGCGCGCGCGGATCGGCGCCAATGCGGTCGTCACCGACGACGTGCCCGAAGGCGCGACGATGATCGGCTTCAAGGCGCGCAGCACGCTGGTGCCGGTCGAAACCTATATGCGCGAGTTCATGCCCTACGGCACGCCGTGCGAGGAACCGTGCGAGCCCGACATGCGCCGGTTCGAGGCGCTGGAGCAGCAGCTGACGGAAATGCGTGCCGAGCTGGAAGCGCTTCGCAAGATATCGACGCCCGAAGCTTCCGACATTGCGGACGCCAAGCGGAGCGGATCGACAAACTGATGCAGCCGAGCGGTGGATCAGGTGGCGCGGTTTTGCCATTCCCCGCGCGCAATGCCGACCAGATCGGCTTCACGCGTGATGAGCTGACGCGCATTCTCGACCTGTATGGCCGGATGGTCGCGGCAGGCGAATGGCGCGATTACGCGATGGATTTCACGCGCGATTTCGCCAGCTTCGCCGCCTTTCGCCGCGCTGCGGAAAAGCCTCAGGCCCGCGTGGAAAAGCGGCCTTCGCTGCGCCAGCGGCAGGGCATGTGGACTTTATTCGGAGAGCACGGCCAAGTGCTGAAACGCGGCCATGAATTGGCTAGCGTGCTCGCGCCGATGGAGCGGCGGCTGATGAAGGCCGTCGATACGTAAGTTTCGTTCGAGAAAAGGCCGAGGTCCCAAGACCCCGGCCCCTTTTTCTAGCCAGCCACGACGCCCGCCACCGGCACGCGCGCCTTCCACTCATTGGGCAATCCTGCGACCACCTTGTTGCGGATCGGCGTCCAGAAGGCCGACAGGCTGAGCAGGGCGGACCCGATCACCAGCGCGGTCAGCGCGAAGGTCAGCTCAACCGCACCGAAGCGGTCGAACAGGAAGGCCAGCGCCACGAGGACATAGGCGAGGGCGGAAACCAGCAGCGCCCGCCGGTCGATCGCCAGCGCGACAAGGCCGAACAGGACATAGATCGCCAGCACGCCGATTGCGGAACCGACGCCGACCCGATCGGCCCCATCCATCACGCCGAGCGAATAGAACACCGGATGTGCGATCATCGGTGCTGCGAGCAGGTGCAGCCAGAAGGCGACATCGCTGCAGCGCGTGGTGCGTTCTCGATCCGAAACGTCCCAGCGCATCGCGAACGCGAACACGCCGAGGCCCATTCCGAAGGTCAGTGCCAGCAAAGTGTCGCCGACCGTATTCTCGTTCAGTTCGAGCGGGCCGTATAGGACGGACACGATCAGCGCGATGACTGTGACGGCGGCGGCACCTGCACCGGCGGCGACAGTGATCGGCACCATGAAGCGCTTCCAGTGGAAATAGGCAGCGCCCGCCGCCAGCAGGCCAGCCCCGGCCACGAACAACGCGCCGGTGCTTTCATTGTCCATCGCGCCAAGAGACAGCCCGATGCCCATCGCGGCGGCGAAACATCCACCGACGAAAGCCAGCAGCAGGATGATGCTGGGCAGCGCCATGCGGCGGCGGCGGGTGAAGAATTCGGAGAGCGGCCAGGCAGTCGCGGCGATCAGGGCCCCGGCAAACAGGGTCGTGAGCGCGCTGCGCCATTCGGATGCGGCAGACCAGGCTGCGATCTCGGCTTCGGTCGGTTCGACATTGGAGCCAAGCGTCCAGATATCCGTCATCGGCGCCATGGCACTCGCGATCGCCTGCCCGATCGCGCCTGCCGCGACCAGCATGATGATCACGCCGATCGCCACGAAGATGTCGTTGAAGCTGTTGATCAGCCGGAAATTCTCTTCGTCACCGCGCGGCATGTCGCGAATCTGCGTCATATGCGCGCGGAACGCAGCCGCCGCTTCGGCGCTGAGCGCCCCGGCACTGACGGCGGAATTGATGTCCTCTTCTGAATACACCGGACGACTCCTACCCTGTTGAAGGGCGGATACTACGTCCGGTGTGTTATTCAGTCAATACGCCTGAGGATTGGCGTGTCAGCCGCGTGCCGAGCTTGGCCCGGTGCCGGTGACCTTCTGCATCGCGGTCAGGATCGCGCCCGACTGTTCGGACCCGCTCTGCGGAGCCTTCAGGTTCGAGAAGTCGCTGATCTTGTCCCAGTTTTCGGCAAAGCCTTCGACCGTGCGCTGCTCTTCCGGCAGCCACACCGCGTCGTTCATCACGGTCCAGGCGCTGTGGAAACCGCCCGCACCCGCGCCGACGATGGCGTTGGTCGGCGCATCTTCGCTGACGAGGAAGAGCGCGGCGGGGACCACGTTCACCGGATCGAACAGTTCGAAGGCCTGCTCGGGGAACAGATCCTCGGTCATGCGCGTGCCCGCGACGGGGCTAAGCGTGTTGACCTTGATGTTGTACTTCGCGCCTTCGAGATAGAGCGTCTTGGTGAGGCCTGCGAGGCCCAGCTTGGCCGCGCCGTAATTGGCCTGGCCGAAATTGCCGAACAGGCCGGTGGAGCTCGCGGTCATCAGCACGCGGCCATAGGCCTGTTCGCGCATGGTTTCCCACGCCGCCTTGGTGGCGTTGGCGCTGCCCAGAAGGTGAACCTTCACCACGAAGTCGAAATCCGCCGGTTCCATCTTGGCGAAGCTCTTGTCGCGCAGCACGCCGGCATTGTTGATGAGGACGTGGACGCCTCCCCATTTCTGCTTGGCGTCGGCGATCATCTTTTCCATCTGATCGTATTCGGTGACCGATGCGCCGTTGGCGATCGCTTCGCCGCCCGCCTTTTCGATTTCTTCGACCACCTTGGCCGCCGCGTCGGACGTGCCGGTGCCGTCACGCGATCCGCCCAGATCGTTGACGACCACCTTGGCGCCGCGCTTGGCGAGTTCGAGCGCGTATTCGCGGCCCAAACCGCCGCCTGCGCCGGTGACGATGGCTACCTTGTCCTTGAAATCGATGCTCATGCGGCTCTCCGTTCTCGTTTACGTTAAGGTCAATCTGGGAAGCGGAATGCCATGTGCGCCGCCTGCTGGCAACAGGCCGCACGGCAGGGCGCGATGCCGTAGGGGCGGGACGAGCTTCGAGAGCGGATTTTTGCGCGAATCGCGCCTCAGAGCGCCTCGATCGCCGGGATCAGCTCGTCCATCTGATGGATCAGCGCATCCGCTTCGAAATCATCTTCGCTCAGATCGCAATAGCCGTAACAGGCGGCGATGAAGCGCACGTCCGCCGCACGCGCCGCATCGCGGTCGTAACTGCTGTCGCCGATATAGATCAGCGATCCGCCGCCGCAGCGGTCCCGCGCGGCCAGTATGGGATCGGGCAGCGGCTTGGCGCGATACTGTCCATCCTCGCCTTTGCCGAGGCTGTCGCCACCGATCACGCATTCGAAGCGATCGATAAGGTCCAGTTCCGTCAGGACGCCGCGCGCGAAATCCTCGAACTTGTTGGTGACGACGGCGAGGCGCGCCCCGCGTGTGGCCAGCCTATCGAGCGTTTCGATTACGCCCGGATAGGGACGGGTGTGGACCGCGTAATGATCTCCGTAATAGGCCAGCATCGCTTTGTAGAGGCGCTTGAACTCGTCTCTGTCGAGGCCGCCTTCCGCCTCGCTCTGGGCGTCCACCGCCTGGCTCAGCATCGCCTTCGCGCCGCCGCCGATCAGATCCTTCGCATTGTCGATCGGGACCGTCGCGAACCCGCCCAGCGTCAGCGCGTGATTGACTGCCGTGCCGAGATCGCGGTGGGTTTCGAGGAGAGTGCCGTCGAGGTCGAAGCACACGATGTCGAAGGGAAAATCGCTCATGGCGCGGATGGGTGCAGGATACGCCTTCAAACCGCAAGCTTGTCGTGGCAAGGCGCACAGCATGAGCCATCACGAATTCGCCGCCATCATCCTCGCCGCAGGCAAGGGCACGCGCATGAAGAGCGCGCTGCACAAGGTCCTCCATCCCATTGCCGGGCGCCCGATGCTCAAGCATCTCATGGCGAGCGTGGAGGCGCTGGGCCCGAAAAAGCAGGTCGTGGTGGTCGGCGCAGGGCGCGAGCAGGTCGAAGGCGCGCTGGGCGATACGGCGGAGACCTGCCTTCAGGAACCCCAGCTCGGCACCGGCCACGCGGTCCAGCAGGCGCAGGAGCGGCTGGCGGGTTTCAAGGGCGACGTGCTGGTCCTTTACGGCGATGTCCCCTTCGTGCGCGGCGAGACCATGCAGGCCATGCTCGATCGCCTCCATGCCGAGGATGCGCCGAAAGTCGTCGTGCTTGGATTCGAACCGGACGACGCGCTGGCCTATGGCCGCGTGATCGCCGACGATGCGGGCCGGATCGCGAAGATGGTCGAATTCAAGGATGCGAGCGAGGACGAGCGCAGCTGCCGTCTGTGCAATTCGGGCCTGATGGCGGCGCGGGCCGAGGATATGTTCGCGCTGCTCGACCGCGTCGGCAACGACAATGTGCAGGGCGAATACTACCTCCCCGACATCGTCAATATCGCGATATCGGACGGGGACGTTTGCGCCGCTGTCACCACAGCCGATCCGGGCGAGGTTGCCGGCATCAATTCGCGCGGCGAACTCGCCGCAGCCGAAGCGCTCTGGCAGGCGGAGCAGCGGGCGCACTGGATGGCCGAAGGCGTAACGCTGCGCGCGCCCGAGACCGTGTTCTTCAGCTGGGACACGCAATTGGGGCGCGACGTCACGATCGATCCCAATGTCGTGTTCGGCCCCGGCGTCACCGTGGCGGATGGCGCGCACATCAAGAGCTTCAGCCATCTCGAAGGCGCGAGCGTGGGGGAAAAGGCGCAAGTCGGCCCCTATGCCCGCCTGCGGCCGGGCGCGGTGATGGCGAAGGACAGCTTCGTCGGCAATTTCGTCGAGATGAAGAACGCCCACCTTGGCGAAGGCGCCAAGGCCAGCCACCTTACGTATCTCGGCGATGCGGAGGTGGGCGCGCGCGCCAATATCGGCGCGGGCACGATCACCTGCAATTACGACGGCTATTTCAAATATCGCACCGTGATCGGCGAAGGTGCCTTCATCGGATCGAACAGCGCACTGATCGCTCCGGTCAGGATCGGGCGGGACGCCATCGTGGCGGCAGGCAGCGCGGTGACGAGCGATGTGGCCGATGGCGACCTTCGCATGGTGCGCGGCGAGCAGATCGTGAAACCGGGTTGGGCCGACCGCTTCCACGACGCGATGCGCAAGAAGAAAGCCGCGAAAAAGGACTGACGCCGCCGGACCGCAAATCGGACGTCAGCGGCGGCGCCAGGCCTGGACGGTCCGTTCACCCAATTTCGCGCTTGCGAGGGGTTCGTAATCGCTTTGCAGCGCGTTGCGGACCAATTGCCCCGCCGTTGCGTTTTGTCGCGTCAACGGGTCGTTTGCAGTCACGATGACGGAAGGGTGCGTGGCGAGGACACGCGCGACCTCTCCTGACTGATCCACGCCGAGAGCATTCGTTTCGAGGGCGTTGTTCAAGTGATCGGGATAGACGAAGCGCGTCGCGATGCAGCTGTCGGTGGTGGTGTAGAGAACGCTCGGCCCGTCGAAAATCCACAGGCATTCGCTGTCGCGATCGACGAACGGCGCGATCGCCTGAGACAGATGCGCCACGCTCGCGCGCCGATCCGCACTCTTCCCCGCCTGATCGAGCCCGACATAGAACAGCGCATAAAAGCCAAACAGCATGAGGACCGAGACCCGTGCAAGCGGCGCCGGGGATGCGAACAGGGGCAGGGCCAGCACTATGGCCGCCGGCACCAGCGCGGCCAGATAATAGAGATAGACCGTACCTGGCAGGAAAACCGTCCCCACCAGACCGACAGCGAACAGCGCATAGCTGGCATAAAGCACGGAATCGCGGGGCGGCGCCAGCCGCACCGCCGCCCAAAGGCCGAGCAGGGCGGAGACGAGGATCGGTATCATGGCAATCGGCAGCTCGCCGCGCCAGCGCCCAGCGCCTTCGCGCAGGAAGAAGGAGCCGAAATTGGCCCACCAGAACGCCTCTCCTGCGCCCAAGGCCGCGAAGATCGCATAAGTCAGCACGGTGGGCGCAATCCCGATCGCGGCAAAGAAGAGGGCGCGTTTTGCGAGGTAGTCAGGTTGAACGCCTTGGCGATGGAAGCGCAGAAGAGCGAGCCCGCCCAGCGTCATGCAAACGGGGAGTGCCGTGTACTTCACCTGGAGAGCCAGCCCGCCGAGCAACATGGCCCATGCAGCTCGCCTAAAAGAAAGGTGCTCGCGATCGCTCGTCACGAGATAGAGCGCGCCCAGAAGAAGCGGCAGGAAGAACACCTCGCTCTGCCCGGCATGGCTCCCATAAAGCGGCAGCATCAGCGGGTAGGCGATCCCCGCCAGCAGCGCCCCCCAGCGATCGGCGAGCGGCCGGGCGAGCTCGTATATCGACAGGCTGCCCGCAAGGGTGAACGCCATCGCCAGCACTTGATACGCGACCGGTGACGGTCCGCCGACCGCGTGCGCCATGGCGAACAGCGCGAATAGCCCTGCGGGTTTGCGGTCCCACAGATCGGCATAGGGCAGCGCCCCGTCGAGCCAGCGTAGACCGATCAGCGAATAGAGCTGCTCGTCGTAATCCGCCGCTGGATCGCCCAGCCAAATCGCGCGTGTCGCGACGACGGCGAGCGCCAGCACCAAGGGCGCCAGCCAACGAGCCTCGCTCTTTATGCGATGGGTAGCAAGGGGAAGGGCTTGCGGCGCGGACATCGTCCGCCGCCATGCCCGATCATGGTTAAGGAGCGGTGTGCACCGCCCTTAGGACTGGATCAGCCCTCGACGTGTTCGGCCAGAACGGTCAGGCCCTTTTCGCCCACTTCGGCAAAGCCGCCGCGCACTTCTATGCTCTCGGGCGTGCCGCCTTCGGTCTTGTAGACCTGTACCGCGCCGTCGCGGATCGTCGACATGAAAGGCGCATGGCCTTCGAGCACGCCGAACTCGCCCTCGGTTCCGGGCACGACGACCATATGCACATCCTCCGAACGGACGAGCTTGGCGGGGGTCACGAGTTCGAAATGCAGTGCCATCTGTTCCTCACATCTCTCTCCCCATTAAGAGGAGAGACAACGCGACTTGCGAGCTTGCCCGCCAGTCGCAGTCGAGAGGGGCCAAGCGCGGCCCCTCTCTCTGAGTTTTCTCCCCGCGAATAGGGGGAGGGTTATCGCTTACGCGTCTTCCGCGAGCTTCTTGGCCTTTTCGACCGCCTGATCGATGCCGCCGACCATGTAGAAGGCGGCTTCGGGAAGGTGATCGTATTCACCGTCGACCACCGCCTTGAAGCTCTTCACCGTGTCTTCCAGCTGTACGAACTGGCCGGGAATGTTGGTGAACACTTCCGCGACGTGGAAGGGCTGGCTGAGGAACTTCTGGATCTTGCGCGCGCGCGCGACCGTCAGTTTGTCCTCTTCCGACAGCTCGTCCATGCCAAGAATGGCGATGATGTCCTGCAAGCTCTTATATTTCTGCAGCGTTTCCTGAACGCGGCGGGCCGTCTCGTAATGCTCCTGACCCACGACGCGCGGTTCGAGAACACGGCTGGTCGAATCGAGCGGATCGACCGCCGGATAGATGCCGAGTTCGGAAATCGCGCGGTTCAGCGTGGTGGTCGCGTCCAAGTGAGCGAAGGAGGTGGCGGGCGCCGGGTCGGTCAAATCGTCCGCGGGGACGTAAATCGCCTGCACCGAAGTGATCGAGCCCTTGTTCGTGGAGGTGATGCGCTCCTGAAGGTTGCCCATGTCGGTCGCCAGCGTCGGCTGATAGCCCACCGCCGAAGGAATACGGCCGAGCAGTGCCGAGACTTCCGAGCCCGCCTGCGTGAAGCGGAAGATGTTGTCGACGAAGAAGAGCACGTCCTGGCCTTCCTGATCGCGGAAATATTCCGCCATGGTCAGGCCCGACAGGGCGACGCGCGCGCGGGCGCCCGGCGGCTCGTTCATCTGGCCGAAGACCAGCGCCACCTTGGAACCCTCCGAGATCGCGTTCCCGTCCGCGTCCTTGGCGATGACGCCCGCGTCGAGGAATTCGTGATAGAGATCGTTACCCTCGCGGGTGCGCTCGCCCACGCCCGCGAACACGGACACGCCGCCATGGCCCTTGGCGATGTTGTTGATCAACTCCTGGATCAGAACGGTCTTGCCGACGCCTGCGCCGCCGAACAGGCCGATCTTACCGCCCTTGGCATAGGGAGCGAGAAGGTCGATGACCTTGATGCCGGTGACGAGAATGGCCGCTTCGGTCGACTGGTCGACGAACAGCGGAGCTTCGGCGTGGATCGGAGCGGTTTGATCGGCGCCGATGGGGCCGCGCTCGTCGATTGCTTCGCCGACCACGTTCATGATGCGGCCCAGCGTCTTCGGGCCGACCGGAACGCTGATCTGCGCGCCGGTGTTGATGACCTCCTGCCCGCGCACGAGCCCGTCGGTGCCGTCCATCGCGATGGTGCGCACGGTGTTTTCGCCGAGATGCTGGGCGACTTCGAGAACCAGCGTGTTGGAGCCGTTCTTCGTTTCGAGCGCGGTCAGGATCGGCGGCAGTTCGCTTTCGAAAGCGACGTCGACGACGGCGCCGATGACCTGGGAAATCGTGCCGTTAGGCGACTGGTTGAGTACGGGTGCGGTGGCCATGATGTCTATCCTGACTTGGTCCTGAAATGCTTGAACGGGGCGCGTCAGCCGACGCAGACATTGTCCGGTTCTGCGAAGACCCAGTCGCCGTCGCCGGCGGTAAGGGTCGCGGAATTGCGGAGATACTCGTCTTCGCCGAGGCCGAACTCGCAGATCACGTCTTCCGAGCCGAGCCCGGCGCGCTTGCACACTGCGGTGTTGACGGCTTCTTCCTCGGGGCAGGCTTCGGCGTATTTCGCAGTGAAGAGAGCCTGATCGGGCGCGGGCAGCGAAGGGGCCGCCTCTGCAACCGGCGCAGCGGCTTCGTCAACCGGCTGCGGCGCGGGCTCTTCACCACAGGCGGCGAGGAGGGCGAGGGGAAGAAGCAGAGCGAACTTTTTCACAGGTATCAAATCCTAGGGAAACGGGTGAGGGGGGAAAGGTCGCTTATTCGACCGTACAATCTTCAGGGATATCGACGAGAGCGTATCCATCACCGCGAGCGGCAATGATCGATTGCCGCTCCGTTTCAGGCGTATCGCCATCGAGCGTGTAACGGCAGGTGAACGAGGTGCCATCGGCTTCGGCAGTGCATTGCGCTTCGACGACTTCGGGCGCTTCCTGGCACTGTGCGAGCGCCAGCTGGACTTCCGCAATGCTGGGCACATTGCCATCCGCACCGACGACCTGCGCGGCAGGATCGGTCTCACCGAGATCGTCGAGTGTTCCGGTCGCATAAGCCTCCACCGGTTCATCCTCGACCGGCTCGGCGCAGGCCGACAAACCGCACGCCGCGAAAGCGAGCGCTGCGGCGCCGCGGGCAAGCGAGGCGCGGATCGCGATCACAGCGCTTCCGCCCCGGCGATGATTTCGATCAATTCGGTCGTGATCGCGGCCTGGCGGCTGCGGTTGTACTGGATGGTCAGATCCTTGATCAGGTCGCCCGCGTTGCGTGTCGCGTTGTCCATCGCGGTCATCGAGGCACCCTGTTCGCTCGCCTCGCGCTCGAGCAGCGCGCCGAACAGCTGCGTCTTGACGTAACGGGGCAGCAATTCCTCGAGAATGCCTTCCTCGTCCGGCTCGTATTCGACCACGGCATCGCCGGATTTCGGCGCGTCGCTCTCGATCGAGGGGACGGGGATCAGCTGGTCGACCGTCGGATCCTGCACCAGAGCGCTCTGGAACACCGGATAGACGAGGTGCGCGACGTCGAATTCGCCCTTCTCGAACCGTTCGATCAGATCGTCGGCGATCGCTTCGGCTTCGTCGAAACCGGGGGTGCGGACCTCGGACGTGTCGAAATGCTTTTCGATCCGGTCGGCATAGTCGCGCTTGATCGGCGCGCGGCCCTTCTTGCCGACGAGGTAGAACTGCACGTCCTTGCCTTCGTTGAGAAGCGCGCGCGCCTTGACCTTGGCTGCCTTGACGATGTTGGCATTGAGACCGCCGCACAACCCCTTGTCGGTATTGACCACGACCAGCAAATGACGCTTGTCCATGCCCGTGCCTGCGAGCAGGCGCGGGGCGGAACCGCCCGAAATGCGGGAGGCGAGGCTGGCCATGACGCCTGCCAGCCGCTCCGAATACGGACGCGCCGCTTCGGCCGCAGCCTGCGCACGACGCAGCTTGGCCGCTGCGACCATCTGCTTGGCCTTGGTGATCTTCTGGGTCGACTTGACCGAGTTGATCCGGCCCTTGAGTTCCTTGAGGCTTGCCATGTCCTGAGTTCAGCCTTCCAGCGCTTTTACTTCCACGAGTTCCGGCGCGGATTGCAGCCAGTTCTCATATTTGGCGAAAACGTCTTTCGTATAATCCTGAGCATGGTGGAAATCGAAAGCATCGCGATCCGCCCACTCTTCGAAAATCATGATCGTGCTCGAACCGTCAGCTGCACGGCGCGGTTCGAACGCGATGCACCCTTCTTCGCCACGAGTCGCGGGAACGATGGCAGCCACGGCGTTGCACGCGGCGTCCATGTGTTCCTTTTTGACCGGGATCGTGGCGAAGACGGTATAACTCATTCGGCGATCAGGCGAACTGCTTAGCGAAGGTGTCGAGCGCGCTCACCACCTTGTTCTTCGTGTCGTCTTCGAACTTACCGGTGGTGCGGATCGTTTCCAGCACGTCGGCATGTTCGCTGCGCATATAGCTCAGCATGGCGGCTTCGTATTCGGTCACGCGGTTGGTCTCGATTGTGTCGAGATAGCCATTGGTGCCCGCATAGATCGAAACGACCTGTTCTTCCACCGGCATGGGCGAGAACTGGCGCTGCTTGAGCAGCTCGGTCAGGCGCGCACCGCGGTTGAGCAGCTTCTGCGTTGCGGCGTCGAGGTCCGAACCGAACTGCGCGAAGGCCGCCATTTCGCGGTACTGCGCAAGGTCGAGCTTCATCGAGCCGGCGACCTTCTTCATCGCCTTGGTCTGCGCGGCACCGCCGACGCGGCTGACCGACAGGCCGACGTTGATGGCCGGGCGGATACCCTGATAGAACAGGTCCGTTTCGAGGAAGATCTGCCCGTCCGTGATCGAGATCACATTGGTGGGAATATAGGCCGAAACGTCACCCGCCTGCGTTTCGATGATCGGCAGCGCGGTCAGCGAGCCACCGCCTTCGCTTTCGTTCATCTTGGCCGCACGCTCGAGCAGGCGGCTGTGAAGATAGAAAACGTCGCCCGGATAGGCTTCGCGGCCCGGCGGGCGGCGCAGCAGCAGCGACATCTGGCGATAGGCGACTGCCTGCTTGGAAAGGTCGTCATACACGATCACGGCGTGCATGCCGTTGTCACGGAAGAATTCGCCCATCGCGGCGCCGGTATAGGGCGCGAGATACTGAAGCGGGGCGGGCTCCGACGCGGTCGCGGCAACCACGATCGTATAGTCCATCGCGCCGTTTTCTTCGAGGCTCTTCACGATCTGCGCGACCGTCGAACGCTTCTGACCGACGGCGACATAGATGCAGTAGAGCTTCTTCTTCTCGTCGTCCGACTGGTTGTTTTCGCGCTGGTTGATGAAGGTATCGATCGCCACCGCGCTCTTGCCGGTCTGACGGTCGCCGATGATCAGCTCGCGCTGGCCACGGCCGACGGGAACGAGTGCGTCGATCGCCTTGAGGCCCGACTGAACGGGTTCCGAAACCGATTCGCGCGGGATGATGCCCGGCGCCTTCTGTTCGACGAGGCGACGTTCGGTCGTCGCGATCGGGCCCTTGCCGTCGATCGGGTTGCCGAGCGCGTCCACCACACGGCCGAGCAGGGCCTTGCCCACCGGCACGTCGACGATGGTCTGCGTGCGCTTAACGCTGTCGCCTTCCTTGATGTCGTTGTCCGACCCGAAGATCACCGCGCCGACATTGTCGGCTTCCAGGTTCAGGGCCATGCCCTGCACACCATTGGCGAATTCGATCATCTCGCCAGCCTGTACCTTGTCGAGGCCGTGGATGCGGGCGATCCCGTCACCCACCGACAGCACGGTGCCCACTTCGCTGACTTCGGCTTCGGTGCCGAAATTGGCGATCTGGTCCTTGATGACCTTGGAGATTTCTGCGGCGCGGATATCCATGATGTAAGTCCTTTAGGCCTTCATTGCCTGGGAAAGCGAATTGAGACGGGTGCGGATCGAGCCGTCGATCCGCTTCGATCCGATGGTGACGACAAGGCCGCCGAGCAGGTCGGGGTCAACCTTGGTCGTAAGCTTGACGGTGCGACCCTCGCGAGCGGTCAGCTTGGCCTTCAACTGGTCGAGCTGTGTATCGGTAAGAGCGTGCGCGCTGGCGACTTCGGCGCTGACTTCGCCGCGCTGTGCGGCGGCGATGGCGCGGAACGACCGGATGATGGCGGGCAGTTTCGACAGGCGGCGGTTCTGCGCCAGCGTGCCGAGGAAATTCTGAGTCAGTTCCGACAGGCCCATGATCGCGGACACGCCCCACAGCGCCTTGTTCGCAGCATCGCGCGATACCTTGGGACTTGTGGTCAGCAGAGCGAGTTCGGACGATTCGGAAAGGCCGGCCTCGATCTTGTCGAGATCCGATTCGACCGCAGTCACGGTCCCGCTCTCGCTCGCCAGATCGAACAGGGCGGACGCATAGCGCCCTGCAAGGCTTGCCTGTATACCGGCGGAAGTCTCCACGCGCTCTCGTCCTCTCGGGTGACGGAAAAAATACCGATGCGAAACGCCGGCCGTGTCGAGTGGGCTATTGCCTCTCCGGCCAGGCTGGCGCGCGACTAGCACCGGGTCTGCAAATTGGCAACCGGCTGTCCTTCGCGAATGCAGTCGCCCGGCTTTTATCGCATCCCGCAATCGGGTACATTCCCATGAATATAGGGAGAGAGGCCATGTCCACCGTCCTGCGAAGCGAACCGTTGGCGCCTGAATGCGGCGTGACCGTCCACGATGTCCAGTTGGCCGAAGCGGAGGGCGAAACGCTCGATGCGATTCGGCAAGCGGTGTTCGAACATGGTGTGGCGGTGTTTCGCGGCCAGTCTCTCTCGCCCGAACAGCACATCGATCTGGCGAAGCGCTGGGGCGGGATCGACATCAACAATTATTTCCCGCTTACGGACACTCATCCCGAAATCGCGGTGGTGCGAAAGGCTGCCGAACAGCAGACCAATATGGCGGTGCCTGGCACACCGATCACAGCTACGATCAGGTTCCGGCCATGGGATCGATCCTGGTCGCGCGCACGCTTCCGCCGAAAGGAGGCGACACACTGTTCGCCCATATGGGCGCGGCCTACGATGCGCTGGACGAGGATACCAAGCGCGAGATCGAAGACTTGGAAGCGTTCCACACCGCAGACCATGTCTACAAGGAGGGCGGAATTTATGCCCGGACCGATATCGGCGGTGAGTTACGCGGCCAGGATCTTCAGACCGGCGCGACTCACCCGGTCGTGGTGCGCCATCCCCGGACCGGGCGAAAGCTGCTCTACGTCAATCCGTCCTTCACCGTCACCATCGCCGGGCGCAGCCGCGAAGACAGTCTCCCGCTGCTGGAACGTCTCTTCGCCGAAGCGCGCAATCCGGACCACCACGCGCGCGTCGTGTGGGAGCCGGGCACGGTCGCGATCTGGGACAATCGCACCACCTGGCACAATGCGCTGAACGATTATCAAGGCCACGCGCGCGAAATGCACCGCATCACTCTGACGGGCGAAAAGCTGGCGGCGTGATCCGCACTCAGTCGGTGACCGCCTCGCATTCATAGACCAGCCGTTCGTTTGGGCTGGAGGGCAGGGCGGCGAGCACGCCGCTTTGCATTTCGCCGAGCGTGGTCGCCGCGTCGTCCGCCTCGCAGCTCGGGGCATTGTATTCGCCGCGTGCGGAGCGGGCGGCGGCCATGGCGTCGCGCGCGAGGAGATAGCGCTCGGTCCGGAAAATGCCGCGCTCGGGATCGAAGCTATTCACCGCCACCGCCATCTCGTCGTTCGGCACAAGCGCGCGCGACCATGTTCCGCCTGATCTGCCGTACTGGGTCCGACCGTTGACGCAGCCTTCGGGCGACCAATCGAAGCGCACTTCGCCGGTCTGGGCGTTGGTCACGCGGCTGCGCTGCGTGTCGAGACGGCACACGAAGCTGCGCGCTTCGGGCGATGCCGTGCCGCCTTTCGTTGGATTGCCGGAGTCGCGGTCCTGCATGACATTGGCGACGCGCCGGTCGATCTCGTCGATCCCCGGCCGGGTGAGATGGACGAGAAGGGCGATAACGATCGCGCCGATGCCGAAGGCCAACGCCACGCGGTTGCGAACTGGCCAGCCGCTGGGAGTCGGCTCATCTTCGTCGGGCTGGGGCGGGCGGCGCTTTTCGAACGCCCACCAGATCGCGCCCGCGCCGATCAGCAGCAGCACCATGCTCGCCAGCATCCGGTCGTCGCGCTCGTCGCGCACCTGCATTTCCGCCTCTAAGCGCGCGCGATCCAATCGTTCGCGCTGTTCCTCGCCGCGCGCCGCCATGTCCTGGCGCGCCGCCGCCTGTTCGCGTTCCAGCCGGTCACGCTCCTCGTCTTCCAGATCGGCGAGGCTGCGGCAGGCGGTGTCGTTGGTGCGGGCGGTGACGTCGTGGGCGCGCAGAAACGGGATCAGCTCGCGGTTCGAGACCGCGAAGAAGAATTCCGCGTCCGATCCGCCCGAATCTGCGCCGAAGCTGTTGACGCCGAGCACGCGCCCGCATCCGTCGAGCAGCGGACCGCCCGAATTGCCGCGCGCGATGGGGGCGGTGTGCAGCACGGTGTCGAAATTCCGGCTCGGGCGCATTCCGGCAAGGAAGCCGCGGCTTTTCACCGGCGGCTGGCTCTTGAAGATGTCGCCGATCTCCAGTCCCTGCGCCCGGTCGACATTCATCGGATAACCGACCGCGAAAGCCTCGCCGCTGTCCGAAACCGTCCCGCCCGCCAGCGTCAGCGGCGGCAGGCGTAGCCCGCTGGTGATGCGTAGCAGCGCAAGGTCGCTGCGCGGATCGACCGCCACGATTTTTGCATAGCCCGCGTCCGCCCCGTCCGAGGGGACGATCCCGATGCGCAGGCGATCGTCCATCATCGCATCGCGCACGACATGGGCGTTGGTCACGATCCGGTCCGGCGCAACCGCCCAGCCGGTGCCGTGACCGATGGGATAGACCTCTTCGCCGTCGGGCGTATCCTCAATGCCGATGATCACCACGCGCACCACGCCGCGCGCCGCCGCGTCGATATCGGCGGGTTCTGCGTGGAGAGGCGATTGGAGCATCGCGACCAGCGCGGCCAGACCGAAAAGCAGGGCGAGAAAGCGGGCCATCGCCGCAGCCTCTACCGCGCGGCGGACATTGACCGCAAGCTTCGGGATGCGCGGTTCGGCGGAGCGCGCTATCGCCCCGTCTCATGGCGAGCGAAACGATTCCCCTGACCGACGACGAGTGCTGGCGGATCGCGCTGGCGAAGGATCGCGCCTATGACGGGCACTTCGTGACCGGCGTGCATTCGACGGGCATTTACTGCCGCCCATCCTGCCCGGCGCGGGCGCCGAAGCGCGAGAATGTCCGCTTCTATTCCTCCCCTCCCGAAGCCGAGGCGGCAGGCCTTCGCGCCTGCAAACGGTGCGCGCCAGACCAGATCAGCCGCGAGGATAGGGCGTTGCGTGCCGCGATCGCGGAGATCAAGGCCGCAGCGCAGGCTGGCGATACCACGCCCTCGCTCGGCGAGCTTGCACAACGGGTCGACTACTCGCCCGCGCATTTTCAGCGGCTGTTTTCGCGGGCCACCGGACTGTCTCCTGCCGCCTATGCACGCGCCCTTCGCGCAGAGCGGGCATGCAGCGCGCTGGGCCGGGCGGACAGCGTGACGGACGCGATCTACGATGCGGGGTATAAGGCGCCGAGCCGTTTCTACGCCGATACGGAAGGACGATTGGGCATGGCTGCAAGCGATTGGCGGCACGGTGGACGGGGTGTGCGCATAGCCTGGAGCGTGGTCGAAACGAGCCTGGGAGCGATGCTGGTCGCCGCGACCGACAAAGGCGTGTGCTGCCTCGCTTTCGGGGAGGGTGAAGCCGATCTGCGCGCTCGCTTTCCCGAGGCCGACCTCGTCGCGGCTGGAGACGATTTCCGCGCCCTGTTCGCGCGCGTCGCTCAAGCGGTCGAACGCCCGGGCACCGGCGCGGACATACCGCTCGACGTGAAGGGCACTGCGTTCCAGCAGCGCGTCTGGCAGGCGCTGCGCGAAATTCCGGCGGGCGAGACCCGCAGCTATGGCGAACTGGCCGCCGCGCTCGGCAACCCCAAGGCCAGCCGCGCGGTCGGCGGCGCGAACGGAGCGAACCATGTCGCAGTTCTGATCCCGTGCCACCGCGTGATTGCGGCGGATGGCGGGCTGGGTGGCTATGCCTATGGGACCGAGATCAAGGCGGAATTGCTCAAGCGGGAAAGGCCCGATCGGGCCTGAGCTTCGCTTGCGCGTGGTCAATCGTATCGAGCATTTTACGCGCGTCTCAGGTCGTCGAGAGGCGTCGCAACAGCGCGGTCGAACCGTATCGATAGATCGGGGCGAGCAATTCGCTAGGGATCATCCCGAACGGACGCTCGCCCCTGATATGGCAATCAATCGCTGCCGATGAAGATCGCCTTGGCGTTGGCGAATTCCTTGACACCGAAGCCGCCATGTTCGCGGCCGTAGCCCGAATCCTTCACGCCTCCGAAGGGCATGGACGGATCCGCGACGCCATAGGTGTTGATATAGACCATGCCGGTGTCGAAATGCTTCGACGCGAGTTCGATCGCGCGTTCGGTGTCGCCACACAGGATACCGCCGCCAAGGCCATAGCGGCTGTCATTGGCGATACGCATCGCGTCCTCGTCGTCCTTGGCGCGGATGACGCTGGCCACGGGGCCGAACAATTCGTCGTCATAGGCGGGCTGGCCGGGCTCGACATCGGTCAACACGGTGGCGGGATAGAAGGCGCCCGGACCGTCCGGCACCTTACCGCCACACGCGATCTTGGCGCCCTTCGAAACAGACTTTTCGACCTGTTCGTGCAGATCCTTGCGCTGATCGACCGAGGACATCGGGCCCATATCGGTACCTTCCTTGGTCGGATCGCCGGTCTCGACGCCTTCGAAGCGGGCGACGAATTTCTCGATGAAGGCATCGTAGACCTTGTCAGTAACGATGAAGCGCTTGCCGTTGATGCACGTCTGGCCGTTATTATAAAGGCGCGCCTGCGCGCAGACCTTGGTGGCGAGATCGAGATCGGCGTCTTCGAGCACCATGTAGGCATCGTTCGAGCCCAGCTCCATCACCGTCTTCTTGATGACCTTTGCGGCCTTTTCTGCCACGTGACGGCCCGCCCCATCCGAACCGGTCAGCGTCACGCCGCGCACCTTGTCGTGCGCGATGATCTCGTCCGAGGTATCGTGATCGATGACGAGCACGGTGAAGACATTGTCGGGAAGGCCGCCTTCCTTGAAGATCTTCTCCAGCATCAGCCCGCTGCCGACGCAGAGCGAGGAGTGCTTCAGCAGCACGCCATTGCCGACCATCAGGCTGGCGATGGCGTAGCGGACGACCTGATAGGACGGGAAGTTCCAGGGCTGGATGCCGTAGATGACGCCGATCGGCGAATAGGTGACGATGCCGCGCGCCGCGTTGTTAGGATCGCGCTTCTCGTCGGCCAGCTCGCTGGGCCCGGTCTTCGCGGTATAGTCGCAAATCCCGGCGCACAGTTCGACTTCGTCGCGGCTGTCGCCGATCAGCTTGCCGACCTCTGCGGTCATCAGCTGGGCCAGCTCTTCCTTGTTGTCGCGCAGGGCCTTGCCGATGCCCTTGATGATTTCGGCGCGCTCTTCGAGGCTGCGCGTCTTCCATTTCGTGAACGCCTCGTGGCAGGCATCGACCTTCTTGAAGGCTTCGTCCTTCGTCATCTGGGTATAGGTTTCGATGTCCTTGCCGGTGGCGGGGTTGACGGTTGTGACAGTGGCCATGAATGGGGTTCTTTCCTGTTGGAGTTACAGGACTAAGGGGCGAGAGGGCCGATCGGTTCCGTTTCGCAACCGGAATCGCGGCCGCCGGGCGACGGGTTGCAGCCTGCATAGGGCCACCCGTTCGACAGGCTTCGTCTCAGGCCGCTTGAGCTGGTCCGATCATTCCTCGCGCGCCCAGCCGCCGCCGGCCGGATCCAGCGTGGCGAGGAAGCTATCCGCGCTGTCGAGATATTCCTTCTTCCGGTCGTCATCCATCCGATCCCAGGTCGAATAGATCCGTCCGATGCGGTGATTGCTTTCCAGCCGGTCGCGATGGCGATCCATGAAATGCCAGTAGAGCGGATTGAACGGGCAGGCCCCTTCGCCGGTCTTTTTGCTAGGCGAAAAGGTACAGTTCGAACAATAGTTCGACATCTTGTTGATGTAATTCCCGCTCGCCGCATAGGGCTTGGACGCCAGCTTGCCCCCATCGGCATAGAGGATCATCGCCGCAACGTTGGGCAGCTCTACCCATTCATAGGCGTCGGCATAGACGACCAGATACCAGTCCTGCACTTCGCGCGGATTGATCCCCGCCAGCAGGGCGAAATTGCCGAGCACCATCAGCCGCTGAATATGATGCGCGTGGGCATTGTCGCGCGTCGACCGGATACAATCGGCAAGGCAGGCCATGTCGGTCTCGCCCGTCCAGTAGAATTCGGGCAGGCCGCGCTGGGCGTTGAGCGCGTTGGCCTTCTGCAGATGCGGCATCTGATGCCAGTAGAAACAGCGGACATATTCGCGCCATCCGATCAGTTGGCGGATGAAACCTTCGACGCTGTTGAGCGGCGCGTTTCCATCCTCATACGCTTTTTCGGCGCGCTGGCACAGTTCCAGAGGGTCGAGCAGGCCGAGATTGATGCTGGTCGACAGCATCGAGTGAAACAGATCGTCCTCGCCGCAGACCATCGCGTCCTGAAACGGACCGAATTTCTCGATCCGCTCGGCGAAGAAGGCATCGGCGGCTTTCTCGGCCTCGTCTCGCGTGACGGGCCAGCGGAACGTATCGAGATTGCCGAAATGGTCGGCAAAGCGATCCTCGACCAAATCGATGCAATCCTGCGTGATTTCGTCGGGTTCGAACTTGGGTCGTTCGGGCGCGGACAGGCCTTCCTTGGGCGGTTTCCTGTTCTCGCTGTCGTAATTCCATTCGCCGCCTTCGGGCTTGCCGTCCTCCTTCATCAGGAGCCCGGTCTTGCGGCGCATCTCTCGGTAGAAGAATTCCATGCGGAGGCTGTCGCGATCCTCGGCCCAGTCCTCGAATTCGGACTGCGAGCAGATGAAGCGATCGTCGCGCAGGATCTCGACCTCGCAGGCGAACTTGTCCGCCCATTGCTCCATATCCTCGCGCACGCGCCACTCGCCCGCTTCGACCACGCTGACGAGGCGCGGCTCGTGCCGCTCGATCGCGCGGGCGGTTTCGCCGGTGAAGCTGCCAGCATTGTCCTCGGCGTCCAGCTTCACGTAATCGACCGTCCAGCCGGCATCCTCCAGCTCGGCGGCGAAATGGCGCATGGCGGAAAAGATCAGGACGATCTTCTGCTTGTGATGCTTGACGTAGGTCGCCTCGTCCCAGACCTCCATCATCAGGACGACCGTATCGTCTTTGGTCCGCCCGCGCAGCGAAGCCAGGGTGCGGGTCAGCTGATCGCCGAGAATGGGAACGAGGACGGGGCCGGTGCTGTCAGATGCCATGCGCGCCTAACGGTTCATGGCCACAGGCGTTTCCGGACGGAAAATTACCCGGCCTTCGTACTCGCGCCGCTTTCCTCTTCATCCTCTTCGCTCTCGATCGCGATGGCGCCGACCGGGACGGGGCCGCCACCGGCCTTGGCCTGTTCCAACCGGGCGATCGCGTCCTTGGCCGAACGATTGTCGGAGTGGGGGTTGTTGGCGATGATCTTGAGCAGGGCGATCGCGGAATCGTAGTGACCCTCGGACGCGTAATGCATGGCGAGGGCGGATCGGAACTCGGTCGATTCAGGCCGGAAACCGAATGCGGTTTCCAGCGCCGGACCGACCATCGCGTCACGCTCGCCAGTCCGCTGGAAGGTCTGCGCATAAAGGTAAAGCGCCAGAGGATCGCGCGGGTCGAGCCGGTTCGCTGCAAGGAAGGACGCGCGTGCTTCTCCCCACAGGCTTTCGTCGGCCTCGTCGGCTTCTTCGCCATGATCGAACGGTTCGAGAAGGATGCGGCCGTTCAGGACATGCGCGCGCGCCAGATCGGGATCAATGGCAAGGGCACGATCAATCGATCCCTGCGCCGCGGTGAAGTCATAGGGCGGTTCCGCCTCGCCCTCGCTGCGATGCGCGAGGCGGTAGTCGAGTTCGGCAAGCTGCAGCCATGCGAGCGCCGAGTTACGTTCGGCGGCAAAGCGCACCAGTCGTTCGCGCACCTTCATCGGTTCGGGCGAGGCCAGCCGGTCGAGCGTCAATTCGACCAGTTCCGAAGCCTCGTCGTCCAGCGTGGTGACGGTTATGGCGTCGCGATAGGGGATCGACTTGTCCGATTTCGAATATCCCATCGATTTGCGCACATATCCGCGCAGCGATCGTTCGAGTTCGCCCAGATCGCCGAAATTCTTTTCTGCGGCGGCCAGATTGTCCATGCCCGAATTGATGTCGCGCAGATACCGCATGATCTGATTGCCACGCTCGTCCGGATCCGAATAGAGCATGTGGGTCAGCGCCCAAGCCCAGCCATAGAAAGCCGATGTCTCCGCTCCGTTCATTCCCGAATACGTGTCGGACAGCAGCCGTTCGATCGGAATGTTCGGACCGTTCTGGACCGAGTAGGCGCGATGATGGGCGGGAAATCCGAACGTCCAGTCGCCGTTCCGCTTGAACTCGGCGGTCGAGACGTACTCCGCAAACCCTTCCACGAACCAGGCGGGGGCCGGAATGGCGAAATTGTGGAACATGAAATGGTGTGCGTATTCGTGAAAGAGCACGCGCTTGCCGCTAAGATCGGTGCGATCGCCGCCAAATTCGCGATTGCCGACGGCAAAGGTCTGGCCAAGGCGCACGGAATAGAAGCCCGCCGCACCCTTGTGCAGCGCATCGACCGCGTTGGAATTCCTCAGCAGATAGATCGTCAGCTTGGCGGGATCATCCTTCGCCGGTCGGCTGAATATCATCCGCAGCAGCGCGTCGAATTTTTCGACCTCGTGCGTGAAATCTTCAAGCTGGCCCGCGCTTCCATCCGAATAGATGGTGAAGTGATGCGAATCGGCGCGATGCCACGTTTCTGCCGCAGAAACAGCATTTGCCCCTGCAACGCTCAAAAATACCGCGAGCATCGTAATGCTCTTGCGAAAAAGAACCGATTTCATTTCTGACCCCAACGTCCCGGTAGTCAATACAGACTATCAAAGTTGGCCGCAGGGTCCAGCAGCTATTTACACGAAACTGTACGGGTCGACATCCACACCCACCCGGACGCCCGCCGGATGGTTCAAAGCGCCCAGCCATTCGCGGATCGTGTCCTGAAGTCTGGCGCTGCGTTTCGCGTTGATGAGCAGGCGATAGCGGTAGCGCCCGCGGAGAAGGCTCAGCGGAGCGGGGGCCGGGCCGTAGATCGCCATGTCGTCGCTTCTGGGGCGGGCGTCGCCGATGCGGCGGGCGGCATCGCGTGCTTCGCTTTCCTCCTCGCTCGACACGATGATCGCGGCCCAGCGGCCGAAGGGCGGGGCGCCCGCCATGCGGCGCGCTTCGGTTTCCGCTTCGTAGAAGGCGTCGCGATCGCCTGCGGCCAGCGCCGCGATCACCGGCGCATCGGGATGGCGGGTCTGGATCAGCACTTCGCCGGGTTTGGACCCGCGCCCCGCACGACCCGCGACCTGAGCGACCTGCTGATAGGTGCGCTCTGCCGCGCGCAGATCGCCGCCTTCGAGGCCCAGATCGGCATCGACCACGCCGACAAGGGTCAGCTCGGGGAAATGGAACCCCTTGGTTACCAATTGCGTCCCTACAATCACGTCCACGCCGCCATTTTCGACCAGCGCGACGAATTCCGCCGCGCGGCCGGGCGAATTCAGCGTATCGGACGTGGCGACGAACACGCGCGCATCCGGCAGGCGCTCGGCCACCTCGTCAGCGATCCGCTCCACGCCCGGTCCGCAGGCGACCAGGCAATCGGGTTCGCCGCATTCGGGGCAGGTTTCGGGCGGCGGCGTCTCGTGGCCGCAATGGTGGCAGGCGAGGCGGCGGGAAAAGCGATGTTCGACCAGCCAGGCGCTGCAATTGGGGCATTGGAAGCGGAAGCCGCAATTTCGGCACAGCGTCAGCGGCGCATAACCGCGCCGATTGAGGAACAGCAGGGACTGTTCGCCGCGCGCCAGCCGCTCTTCCAACGCTTCGACCAGCGGCGGCGCAAGCCACGATCCGCGCCCCGGCACGTGTTCGGTCAGGTTAATCGTGCGGATTTCGGGCAGCTCCGCTCCACCGAAGCGGCTGGGCAGGTCGAGCTTGGCGTACGTGCCGCTCTCCACCATCGCCAGGCTTTCGAGCGCGGGCGTGGCGCTGGCGAGGACGACAGGGATTTCCTCGAACGCGGCACGCATCACCGCCACGTCGCGGGCGTTGTAGCGCACGCCGTCATCCTGCTTGAAGCTCACTTCGTGCGCTTCGTCCACCACAATCAGGCCGAGCTTCGCATAGGGCAGGAACAGCGCCGACCGGGCGCCAACCACGACCTGCGCGGTCCCGTTCGCAATGGCGCGCCAGGCGCGGCGACGTTCGGTGGATTTGAGCGAGGAATGCCACAGAACCGGCTTGGCCCCGAACCGCTCCTCGAACCGCGACAGGAACGCTTCGGTCAGCGCGATCTCCGGCAGGAGGACGAGCACCTGCCGTTCCATCCTGAGCGCATCGGCGATGGGCTCGAAATACGTCTCGGTCTTGCCCGATCCGGTCACGCCGTCGAGCAGGAAGGGCGCGAATTTTCCTTCCCTCACCGCCTGAGCGATCGTTCCGGCAGCGGCTTGCTGCTGGGCCGACAGATCGACCTCGGCGAAATCGGGGCGTGCGGGGTGGTAGGGGCGGTCGCAATCGACTTCGACCGGTTCGAGGCAGCCCTGATTGACGAGGCCGCGCAGCACGCCTTCCGATACGCCCGCGATCCCCGCCAGCTCGCGGATCGTCGCCTGTTCCCCCTCCAGCGCTTCCAGAGCGGCCTGTCGCTGCGGCGTCATGCGTTCGGGCAGGCCGCCCGTGAGGCGGTATTCGATCGTGGTGGCCGGGCCTTTCAGCGCACCGCCCGAACTCAGCGCCATCCGCGCCACGCTGGCGAGGGGGGCGCAGTAATAAACCGCCGTCCATTCGATCAGCCGTCGCAGGGGTGCGGGGAGGGGTGGAATCGGCAGCAAGCCCCTCAGCGCGCGCAGTTTTTCCGCCGGAACCTCGGCCCCGGGCAGCCGTTCCGCCTCCCAGACGATTCCGATCACCGCGCGCGGGCCCAGCGGACATTCGACCACCTGGCCCGGTTCGACCATCATCCCTTCGGGGACCTTGTAATCGAGCGGGCCGAGGGCGGCATTGAGGACGAGGCAGCGCACGCGGTTCATGAACGCGTCAATATGGGCGGGGCACGCTCAGGAAAACAAGGGTGGGACCTTAAAGGAGACTGCAAATGACCGATATTCTCATCCTTTCCGATAGCAGAGCATCATCCGCGGGCGCATCGTCGCTCGATCGACCGACCGGGCGGCGCGGCTTTCTCGGCAAAATCGGCGGTGGGCTCGGCGCAGGCGCGGCCCTGCTGTCACTGCCCGCCTGCACCAGCTTCGGCGGCGGCGGCTTCAGCCTGGTCGATGCGGTCGAGCGGCTGCTGTTCCTGTCGAGCGAGCGCGCTTTCACGCGCATGCTCCAGCCCGATGGGTTCTGGGACGAGCAGGTCGCGCAATTGGGTCTGGGCGGATTGTTGGGCGCGCGCGGCGATGTGCTCGGCCGGATCCTCACCTCCGCGCTGTTCAAGAACCGTCTCGAAGGCGCGTTTGCCAATTTCGCCTATGATGCGGCCTATCGCGCTGCGCCGATCGTGACCGATGCGGTGCGGGTGATCGGTTTTTCCAACGCCATCGATCTGGTGCGAGGCGGGCCGACTGCCGCGACATCCTATCTGCGCGGCAGCATGGGTTCGCGCCTGATCGACGCGATGGTGCCGGAACTCGGACAAGCCATGCGCGTCGCGCAGGATCCGCTGGTGGGCGAGCTGCTGGCCGGCCTCACCGGCGTCGACGTGCCGCGCATCGCGACCACGTTTGCAAGCCGGATCGACGACACGATCTGGAACGAGATCGGCCGCGAGGAGAGCCTGATCCGCGCCAATCCCCGAAGCGCCAACGATCCCCTGATCGCTGGCGTCTTCGGAGCGGAAGCGGCGTTCTAGAGCGTCAGAAGCGGTAGAACAGCGACACTTGGCTCACATGCGTGTGCCGGGTGTTGCCGTTGTCGCGCGGGCGGATCTGGAACAGATATCCGCCGGTCAGATCGAGCGTGGGCGTAATGCGCGCAGTCGCACCGGCGTTGAGGCGCCACTGGTCGATCCGCTGCGGGCCGCCTTCGTTGCGGTCGCGCAATTGGTAGAGGAGTTCGCCCGAAGCGAATCCGGTCACCTTGTTGGCGATCGGCGTGCGGAAGCGAGCGCGCTGGCGCAGGCGCAGGGCCATGCGATCGGCGCCGTCATAGAAGCGCTCCTCGATCCGGCTGCGGAAATCGAACTTGCCCACGCCGAAGGTCAGCTGCTGATAGGGGCGCACTTCGGTGAAGCCGTCTTCGTCGTGGATTTCGATCCCGCCGCCGAGGGCGACCGCATCGGAAACATCGGTGTTGAATTCCGCACCGAGGATATATTCGTTCGGCCCGTCGCGACGGCGGGTTTCGAGCTCCAGCTTGAAGTCGGTTCCGGGCGCGATGTCGCCCTTGATGCCGGTTTCGATCCACAGCTCGTCGTCGCTGGTGGCGGCGCGCGCGGCACTCGGTTGCATAATGGCGCCCAGGGCGGCAAAGCCGATCGCAAGGGCCGGAAGGGTGTTCGACACGGATTGAATCCTTCGGTTGGAAAACAGTCGTAATTACGACACAAAAATGAAATTTTCCCCAGCCGGATTTTTATGACCGGTTCGTGACAGGAGCGCTCGCCAGATGAAATTTTTTGCCGACACCGCCGAGATCGCAGAGATCGAGGAACTGATCGATATCGGCCTGCTGGACGGCGTCACCACCAACCCGTCGCTTATCGCCAAGTCGGGCCGCGACTTCATGGAGGTGACGAAGGAAATCTGCGCGCTGGTCGATGGGCCGGTAAGCGCGGAGGTCGTGGCGCTCGATCATCCCACCATGATGAAGGAAGCGGACAAGCTGCGCGCCATCGCCGACAATGTCTGCATCAAGGTGCCGCTCACGATCGACGGGCTGAAGACCTGCAAGGCACTGGCAGAAGACGGCACGATGGTGAATGTCACCCTGTGCTTTTCTGCCAATCAGGCGCTGTTGGCCGCCAAGGCCGGGGCGACCTTCATCTCGCCCTTCATCGGGCGCCACGACGATAACGGCTTCGACGGGATGGACCTTATTCGTGATATTCGCCTGATCTACGACAATTACGGTTACGAGACCGAAATCCTCGCTGCCAGTATCCGCCATGCGACTCACGTGCTGGAAAGCGCGCGCATCGGTGCCGATGTGGCGACCATGCCGCCCAAAGTGATCAAGGCGCTGTTCAATCACGTCCTCACCGACAAGGGGATCGAAGGCTTCCTGAAGGATTGGGCGGGAACGGGTCAGTCGATCCTGTGATTTTCCATACATGACCGAACAGACGCCCCTCGACCGTTTCAAGCAGGCCCTGACCGGCACGGCCCGCGCCTTGGCGCGTGAGGATGAGGTCGAAGTCGCCTGGAGCGCGGATAGCCCGTCTCAGGCGGGCAAGAACTTCCGCGTTCCCCTGCCGGGCCGCACGCTGCCGCACGATCAGGCGCGGCAGGCGCGCGGTTTTGCGGACAGTTTCGCGCTGCGGCTGCGCCATCACGACGAGGGGGTCCATTCGAGCGGCGCCCCGCGCGAGCCGATCGCGCGCGCCTGTTACGACGCGATCGAACAGACCCGCTACGAAGCTCTGGGCGCGACCCGCTATTCGGGCATCCGCGCCAATCTCACATCGGCGGTCGAGATGCGCACGGCGTCCGATCCGATCGCGCGCGCCACCGAAGCCTCGCAGGTGCCGCTTCCGACCGCGCTGTCGCTGATGCTGCGCGAGGCGCTCACCGGCGATCCGATCCCCGAGCGCGCCCGCGAAGGCGTCGACATGGTGCGTGAGGAAATCGAGGCAAAGGCGGGCATGGACATCGCTTCCATGGCCGACAATCTCGAAGACCAGTCCGCCTTCCAGAAACTGGCGCTCGACATGCTGCGCCATCTCGACCTGACCTTGCCGGAGGATGCCGAGGATTCGGGCGACGACACCGGCGAGGACGAGGGCGAAGCGCCCGAAGAGGACGAAACTGGCGAGGACGAACAAGACGAAGGTGATGCCGAGCCGCAGTCGAGCGAGATCGCCGGCGAGCCCGCGCAGGGCGAAAGCGATGCCGACACCGATGGCGAGGAGGGCGGCGAGCAGGAAATGGGCGAGGGCGATCCCGCCGACGATGGCGAGGAGGGCATGCAGCCCGTCCGCCCGAACCGCCCCTGGACCGATCTGCCCGAAGAGTTCGACTACAAGCACTTCACCGACAAGTTCGACGAAGTGGTCGAGGCACCCGAGCTGTGCGACCACGAGGAACTCGACCGGCTGAGGAGCTATCTCGACAGCCAGCTGGCGGGCCTTCAGGGCATCGTCACCCGGCTCGCCAACCGTTTGCAGCGCCGCCTGATGGCGCAGCAGAACCGCAGCTGGGATTTCGACCAGGAAGAGGGCCTGCTCGACGCCGCGCGCCTGACCCGCGTGGTCATCAGCCCCGGCCATGCGCTCAGCTACAAGGTGGAGCGGGATACCGAGTTCAAGGACACGGTCGTCACGCTGCTGATCGACAATTCCGGATCGATGCGCGGGCGTCCGATCTCCATCGCCGCGATCAGCGCGGATATTCTGGCGCGTACGCTGGAACGCTGCGGGGTGAAGACCGAAATCCTCGGCTTCACCACCCGCGCCTGGAAGGGCGGCCAATCGCGCGAGGCATGGCTGGCGGACGGTCGCCCCGCCGATCCGGGCCGCCTCAACGATCTCAGGCACATCATCTACAAGAAGGCCGACGAGCCCTGGCGCCGCGCGCGCCGCAATCTCGGCCTGATGATGCGCGAAGGATTGCTGAAGGAAAACATCGACGGTGAGGCGCTGTTGTGGGCGCACACCCGCCTGCTCGCCCGACCAGAGGATCGCCGCATCTTGATGGTCATCAGCGACGGCGCCCCGGTCGACGACAGCACGCTGAGCGTCAATCAGGCAGGCTATCTCGAAGGACATCTGCGCAAGGTGATCGGCTGGATCGAGAAGCAATCGCCGGTGCAATTGGTCGCGATCGGCATCGGTCATGACGTTACGCGCTATTACAAACGCGCGGTGACGATCATGGATGTCGAGCAATTGGGCGGCACGATCATCGAGCAGTTGGCTGGGCTATTCGAGGGGGAAAAAGGGTGAAGGTTTCAGAAGCCGTCGCTACCCGCCGTTCCGTCCGCGCCTTTACCGACCAGCCGGTCGAGCGCGCAATCCTAACCCGCATTCTCGAAAAGGCGCAGCGTTCGCCTTCGGGCGGCAATACGCAGCCTTGGCATGGCATCGTCCTCACCGGCGAGCCGATGCAGGCACTGTTCGACCGCATCGCCGAGGAATTTCCCAAGGGCCGCGCGGCGCACAAGCCCGAATACGACATCTATCCGCCGGAACTCGACGGTGCCTATGAACAGCGCCGCTTCGGTGTCGGCGAGGACATGTACGGCGCGCTCGACATCGCGCGCGAGGACAAGGGCAAGCGGCTCGAATGGTTCGCGCGCAATTTCCGCGCCTTCGGTGCGCCGGTGCTGATGCTGGTCCATACGCCCAAATATATGGGCCCGCCGCAATGGAGCGATATCGGCATGTGGTTGCAGACCGTCGCGCTGCTGCTGCGCGAGGAGGGGCTGGATAGCTGCTTTCAAGAAGCGTGGGCCGTCTATTCCCCGCAAATCCGTGAGGTGGTCGACATTCCCGAAGATCACATTTTCTTCTGCGGCATGGCGATCGGCTATCGCGACGAGGATGCGGCGGTGAATCGCTTCGACGTGAAGCGCGCCGGTCTGGACGAAAGCGTACGCTTCGAGGGGTGGGGCGCCTAGTCCTTGCCCTGCTGTTCGGCGCTGACTTGGTGCGCGATATCGGGATCGCGCCAGATCATCACGCCCATGATCACGAACCATGCCAGCATCAGGAAGGCGAGAAACCGCTCATAGAGGCCGTCCCAGCCCGTGGGCATCATGAACAGGCCCGGCCCCAGCAGAGCGAAAGTTCCGCCCAGCAGATAGCAGGCGATGCCGATCCGCTTGTCGATCTCGTAAATCTGGCCCGCCGTCAGCAGCGCGGCGAGGGGAAACGCGACCCCAAGCGTATAGACCAGATAGATGTGGATCACCGGACCATCGCCGGTGGAATAGGCCTCATACGCGGCAATCAGAGTAACTGCGGCGGCATAGACGACCAGGAGAGCGGCGCCGATCTTCCAGTCCTTGCGGTCGATCCGCCAGCGCAGCAGGCCCGCGGTCGCGGCCAGAACGCCGAGGACGAAGGCGTAAAGGCCGAGATCCGCCAGCAGGTCGTATTCTCCCGCGGCCATGTCGGATATGGTATCGGCTGCCAGTCCGATACGGTCGGACAGCGCCACGCCCAGCAGATCGGTGACGGCCGTGGCGAGACTGCCGGTAACGGCCAGGCCGCCCAGAATGCGCGACGTGGCGTCGCTTCCCGAATTCTTGCTCATTGGAATGCCCCGCTTGCGCTTGCCGGTCGGTTCGACCATTTGCCGCGTCATGACCGAAGCCCTGACCGACGCTCCCTTGCGCCTGTTCAACTCTCTTAACAGGCAGGTTGAGCCCTTCGTTCCCGTCCATCCGGGCGAGGCGCGCGTCTATAGCTGCGGGCCGACGGTCTATAACTACCCGCATATCGGCAATATGCGCGCCTATGTGTTCGCGGACGTTCTGGGGCGGACGTTGAGCTGGAAGGGCTACGATCTCACCCACATCATCAACATCACCGATGTCGGCCATCTGACCGACGATGGCGATGCCGGTGAGGATAAGCTGGAAAAGGCGGCAGCGCAGAAATCGCAGTCCATCTGGGACATCGCAAAGCATTATACCGAGGCGTTCAAGGCGGATGTGCGCGCTCTCAATATCCGCCAGCCATCGCAATGGTCGGTCGCCACCGATTACATCGAGCCGATGATCGACTTTGCGAAGAGCATCGCGGACAAGCATTGCTACGAAATCGACAGCGGGCTCTATTTCGACGTTTCGACCATCGCGGATTACGGCCGATTGGCGCGTGCCATCACCGAAGAGGGTGAGGGGCGGATCGAGACGGTCGAAGGCAAGCGCAACGCCGCCGATTTCGCGATCTGGCGCAAGACGCCGCCGGGCGAGACGCGGCAGATGGAATGGGACAGCCCTTGGGGCAAGGGCGCGCCGGGCTGGCATCTGGAATGTTCGGTGATGGGGGAGAAGCTGCTGGGCTTCCCCTTCGACATTCACACCGGCGGGATCGACCACCGCGAAATCCACCATCCAAACGAGATTGCGCAGAACCAAGCCTTCTGTGGCTCTGGCAAAGTTTCCGGGGGCTTGGACGAGGCGACGCATTCCGGCGCGAAGATCTGGATGCACAACAATTTCCTCGTCGAGCGTTCGGGCAAAATGAGCAAATCGTCGGGCGAGTTTCTGCGGCTCCAGCTGCTGATCGACAAGGGCTACCATCCGCTCGCCTATCGGATGATGTGCCTCCAGGCACATTACCGCAGCGAGCTGGAATTCAGCTGGGAAGGGCTGGGGGCCGCGCTGACCCGGTTGAAGCGGCTGGTGATGGCGGTCGAAAAGCTGCGCGACGAACCTTCGCAGGCGGTCGCCGAGCATCCCAAATTCGCACCCATCCTGACGAGGTTCGAGGATGCGATTGCCGACGATCTCAACACCCCTGTCGTCCTCACGGCATTGGAAGACGCGCTGGCGGTGAAGAAGGTCGATGCCGGAATGAAACGCGCCGTTGTAGAAGAGATGGACCGGGTGCTCGGCCTCGATCTGCTTCGGCTGAAGCGCACCGACCTGCGCCTGCGTCCAAAGAACGCCCAGATCACCGAAGCCGAGATCGAGGCCGATCTGCTCCGCCGCAAAGAAGCGCGCCTTGCCAAGGATTTCGCCACTTCCGACGCGATCCGCGCCAGCCTTTCCGCCAAGGGCGTGGAAGTGATGGACGGCGATCCGCTAGGCTGGGAATGGAAGCTCGCATGACCAAAGCCGTCCTCTCCGCCATGATCCGCCCGCTGGTCGAGCCGCGCCTGCCCGACTGGGTCGAGCCGCTGTGGTTCGCCAGCAAGGACGAGGCGCTGGAGCTTGCGCCGCAGGCCGAAATCGGCTGGTTCGATTTCACCCATCCCGAACCGATGGTGGAGGTGGTGAAGGCCGCAACGTCGCTGAAATGGCTCAATTCGATCTATGCGGGGCTCGATTTCCTCCCCCTCGACCTGCTCGATGAACGCGGCGTCACGGTCACCAACGGGGTCGGCATCAATGCGATCACGATCGCCGAATACACGGTCATGCTGATGCTGGCGCACGCTAAGGGTTACCGCGACGTGGTGCGTGCGCAGGACCGGCGCGAATGGCTGATGGACAGCCCCGGCAAACGCGAACTGGCGGGCGAGCGGGTGCTGCTCTTGGGCCTCGGCGCGATCGGATCGCTGGTGAAGACGCGGCTGGAAGCGTTCGACATGGACGTCGTGCCGGTGCGCCGCTCGCGCCACGAAAATTCGCTCGCGCCGGACGAATGGCGCGGCCAGCTCGGCAATTTCGACTGGGTGGTGCTTGCCGTCCCCTCCACGCCCGAAACGGTCGGCATGATCGGCGCGGAGGAACTCGCGGCGATGAAAAGCACCGCCGTCCTCGTCAACATCGCGCGCGGCGACGTGGTGGATCAGCCCGCGCTCCTTGCCGCACTCGAAGAAAAGCGGATCGAGGCTGCGCTGCTCGACGTGACCGATCCGGAACCGCTGCCCGAGGATCACCCGCTCTGGCCGCTCGATAACGCGCAGATCACCATGCACCTTTCGGGCCGCGCGCAGACGAAGATGTTCATGCGGTCCGCCGATCGCTTCATCGAGAATCTTCAGCGCTGGCACGATGGCGAGCAAGTCGCGCCGCAGATGGATCTGACGCTCGGTTATTGAGCGGACCGTAACCCGGAACGTCACACGGTGGGCCGCCGTTAATGTCTCGAAACGGAGACCACTATGCCCACCTTGAAAGACACGTACCCGCTCTACCTCTGCAACAAGGCGGAGCAGCCCAACACCGATCTCGAAGTCACCGACAAGTTCACCGGCGAGGTCGCGTTCAAGACTGCGCTCGCCACGCCCGAGATCATCGACAAGGCCATTGCCGGCACCGTCCGCGCCGCAGAGCCGATGGCACGGCTCGCCAGCTATCAGCGCAAGGCGGTGCTGATGCATTGCGTGGAGCGGTTTCGCGAACGTTATGACGAGTTGGCCTATTCGCTCTGCGTTGAAGCGGGCAAACCCATCGGCGATAGCGAGGGCGAGGTCGACCGCCTGATCGACACGTTCGAAATCGCTGCGGAGGAAAGCGTGCGGATGGGCGGCGAGGTCATGCCGCTCGACATATCTGAGCGCGCGGCAGGCTATCAGGCGATGTGGAAGCGCGTGCCGGTGGGTCCGTGCAGCTTCATTTCGCCGTTCAATTTCCCCCTCAACCTCGCCGCGCACAAGATCGCGCCCGCTCTCGCGGTGGGCTGCCCCTTCGTCCTCAAGCCTGCCAGCAAGACGCCGCTGGGCGCGCTGATCATCGGGGAAATTCTGGCCGAAACCGATCTGCCTGAGGGCGCGTTCAGCATCCTGCCCGCCAGCCGCGACGGCGCGGATCTATTCACCGAGGACGAGCGCCTTAAGCTCTTGAGCTTCACCGGATCGGACACGGTCGGCTGGGCGCTCAAGGCCAAGGCGGGCAAGAAGAAGGTCGTGCTCGAACTGGGCGGCAACGCCGCTGTCGTCATCGACCACGACGCCGATCTCAACGATGCGTGCGAGCGCGTGATCAAGGGCACGTTCTACCAGTCCGGCCAGAGCTGCATCAGCGTCCAGCGGATCGTGATCCACGAGGACGTCTATGACGAATTCCGGGAAAAACTGGTCGCTGCGGCGAAGGAACTGAAGGTTGGCGACCCCAAACAGCGCGACACCTTCATCGGCCCGATGATCGACGACGACGAGGCCGAGCGGCTGGAAAGCTGGATCGGCGAGGCGGTCGATAACGGCGCGACAGTGCTCTGCGGCGGCGGGCGCGACGGGCGGCTGGTCGAAGCGACTCTGCTCGAAAACGTCGATCGCGCGGCGAAGATCGTCAACGAAGAGGCGTTCGGCCCGGTCGCCGTGCTGATGAAATTCCGCGAATGGGACGATGCGCTGGCCGAAGTGAACCGCAGCGAGTTCGGCCTTCAGGCGGGCATCTTCACGCGCGATCTGTTCAAGGTGCTCGAAGCCTGGGACCGAGTCGATGTCGGTGGGCTGATGGTCAACGAAATCCCAAGCTACCGCGTCGACAACATGCCCTATGGCGGGGTGAAGAACTCCGGCCTGGGACGCGAAGGCATCCGCTTTTCGATGGAGGACATGACCGAGATCCGGAACATGGTGATCAGGCGGAACTGATCGTGATCGGGCGGTGGGGGACCTATCCCCTCCCGCCCGACCGTCATCCTTCTTCCAGCAACAACACCTCGCAGGTCACGATCAGGCGCGGGCTCGGCAAAAGCCGGTGTTCGACTTCGGTGACGGTCGCATCCGCCACCAATTGGCCGGCGAGCGCGAATTCGTGATCGGGCAGGGCGGCTATGAAGCGCTCGCCCGCCGCAACCGCGTCCTCGCCTGCGAACAGCAGAATGAAGCCATGCCGCGCGCCTGCGAAGGTGATGCTGGCCCAGGCACGCTCGGACTGCGCGAGAAGCTGGCCCCGATGCTCGCTCAGAGCCAGTAACGCGTCGCGAAGTCGGTCTGCCGCAGTCTTGCGAGCGCGTTTCGGCGGTTTCGCGACCACGAGCGCGGAGGTCATAACGTCAGACATACAGCGGCTCCTCGTAATCGTTCATCCAGCGCGTGACGCGCTGTTCGGTGCGCCCGCGCGGTTCGCGTCCGCGCCGCAGATCGAGCACGAATCGCGGATCGCGCGCCGCGAGGCGTCCGAAGGTGGTGGCGGCCATGCGGTGGCGGCGGAGGAATTTCTCGACTTTGCGAAGCAGCATGTTTCCCTCTGTGGCAGGTGACGAGTCGCTTGATGTTCACGATACGTTCCAGTCGAAATCCTACTTGTCTAGGAAAAATACTAAGCTATAGGAAAAATATAACGCGGCACTCGGAAAGGACCGCTCATGGACAGGCAGGAACCGCTCGACCGTTTCGATCCCGAGGAGCGCCATGCGCGCGCGCGGCTCGCTGCCATTGCCAAGGAGCAGGGCCACACGCTGAGCGCGCTGGCGCGGTTGATCGGGCGCAATCCCGCTTATCTCCATCAATATCTCAATCGCGGCAGCCCCCGCCATCTCGACGAGCCTGACCTGCTGCGGATCGCGGAGTTTCTCGGAGTCGCGCGCGACGCCATCGCCACTCGCTCGCTTGCTCGTCCAGCCGGGCAGTCCTCCGCCAATCCGCCGGTCGCTTCGCGCGAAGACGCGTATATCTCGGTGCCGCGCCTTCCGCTCGAAGCGTCGGCGGGGCCGGGATCGGTAGGCGCGGAGGAAATTTCCTATGACACCTTTCAATTTTCCAAGCGCTGGCTGCGCGAGATGGGGCTGGACGGGGCGGATCTGTCCGCCATCCGGGTCGAGGGCGACAGTATGGAGCCGCTGCTGCGTTCGGGTGACGAAATCTTCGTCGACCGCACGCGGCGCACGGGCGAGGGCGTGTTCGTCGTCCGCATCGGAGATGCGCTCCACGTCAAGCAGATCCAGGCCAGCGCGCCGGGCCGGATCGCTCTGGTCAGCGCCAACGACGCCTATGCACCGATCGAGCTTGCGCGGGACGAGGTCGAAGTGATCGGCCGCGTGGTGTGGAAGGGCGGGCGGATGTGAATGCGCCTGGTTTGGCGTGCGCTGGAACGAGAGGCGCGTGCGTTCGTATGAGCTTCATCGACTGCGTGAGTGGGCACGCAAATCTTTGATCTTGCAGGAGCATCGCCATGAAGACGTCCCTTATCCCCATCCGCCTCATCCCCGCTCTCGCCGCGACCGTCCTGTTGGGCGGCTGTTCGGCCTATGGCGGCCTCGGCGGGCTTGGCGGAATTCTCGGCGGCGACACATATCGCAGCGGCTCGGGCGGGTACGAACCCTATCGCGGGGACGATCTTTACGGGACCAATTACAGCAACGATTTCGAGCGCGCGGCCTTCAACGCCTGCGGACGCCAGGCCTCGCAATATGGCCGCGTGGCGATCGACCGGGTTGAGCAGATCGACCGCAATGCCGTGCGCGTGATCGGCCGGATCGATTCGCGCGATTCGCGCCGCGATGAATTCGGCTGCACGTTCCGCAGTGATGGGCGGATCGTCGATTTCCGCTTGGGCTGACTTCAAGCCGACTCTCATTTCGACGTAGTGGTGGGCGAGCCGGTCCTGCGGCCTCGGAAATTCCCTTCCTTTCGCGCTCGCTATGAAGGAGCCGCTATGTTCACCAAGAATCCCTGGCCAGGCATCGGGTTCGATGCCTGGCTCCTTTCCCTCGACGCCATGACTGTCATCGGGCTTCGCACCATGCGGATCGCGCAGGGTGGCGCGTTGGGCGATCGCGAGGCGCAGCGCATGGTCGAGGAAAAGATGCTCGCCATGGTCATGCTGCCCTTCGCCCTCTGGTCCTCGCCCACCGATAGCGCCGCCACCGTCACCCGGCGCGGCCTATCCCATTTCGGCAAGACCGTGCGCGCCAATCGGCGGCGGCTTTCGAAGGCCGCGTAACGGCCACCCGATCGGGGCGGCATTGCAAAGCCGGGGGCGCTGGGCCATCTCCGCGGCATGACCGAAACGACGACTACACCGCCCCGCAATCCGCCGATGAAGGCGGGCATCATCCCCGTCACGCCGCTCCAGCAGAATTGCTCGCTGATATGGTGCACCGCCACCAATAAGGGCGCGCTGGTCGATCCGGGCGGCGATCTCGACAAGGTGAAGGCGGCGCTGAAGAATTCCGGCGTGGAGCTTGAAAAGATTCTGCTCACGCACGGCCATATCGACCATTGCGGCGAAGCGGGCATTCTCGCCAAGGAACTGGGCGTTCCCATCGAAGGCCCGCACGAAGCGGATCGGTTCTGGATCGCCCGGCTCGACGACGACGGGGCGCGGTTCGGCGTCCACGGCCAGACCTTCGAACCCGATCGCTGGCTGGAAGAGGGCGAGACGGTCACGGTCGGCGATCTGGAGCTGGAAGTCTTCCACTGCCCCGGCCACACGCCCGGCCATGTCATCTTCTACCATCGCCCCAGCAAATTCGCTCTGGTCGGCGATGTTTTGTTCCAGGGCAGTATCGGTCGGACCGATTTTCCGATGGGCAACCACCAGGATCTGATCGATGCGATCGTGACCAAGCTCTGGCCGCTGGGGGACGATGTGACGTTCATCCCCGGCCACGGCCCCACCAGCACATTCGGGCAGGAGCGCAAGACCAACGCCTTCGTAAGCGACGCGGCGCTGGCCTGACGGATCAGATCACGGCGAGCGCAATCCCCACTGCATAGCCCGCCAGGAAGAGCTGCGTCACGAAGGTGACGATCACGCCAACCTTGCGGGGCAGGGTGGGGTTTTCGCCGTCCATGCCGATCCCGTGGGCCACACGCGCCAGCAGATAGATGCCCGCCGTGGCCGACAGCCACAGATCGCCGTGCCCGGCCAGTTCGATTCCGGCGATAAGGATCAGGAAGAAGGCGGTGTTCTCGACGAAATTGAGCTGCGCGCGCATCCGCCGCGTCAGCGGTCCGCCGCCATCGTCCCCGTGGCTGGTCTTGGTCGCCAGGCGCAGCTGGCCGACTCTGAAAGCGAGCCAGATATTGATCAGCGCCGCGGCAGCGGCGGAGGTAAGCGTGATCGGCAGGACGATATCCATGCGGCAGGTTCCCCGGTTTTGCGTGAGACGCTCTGCTAGGGCCCGGCCAGTGTGCTTGCAACGTGCGAAAATATCGCTATAGCGCCCGCCTTCACCGTCACGGGTTGGAATTTTCGGTCTGCCGCGCTCTTGTGCGGTCCCGGACCTTCCCCTAGGGCGGCCACCAACCATTCGAATTGATTGAGGAACAGGTGCCGCCATGGCCGTCCCCAAAAGAAAAGTATCGCCCCACCGCCGCGGCAATCGCCGTTCGCACGATTCGCTCAAGGTCGAAGCACATCACGAATGCTCGAACTGCGGCGAACTGAAGCGTCCGCACAATCTGTGCCCGCATTGCGGTTTCTACAACGGCCGCGAAGTCATCGCCGTCGGTCTCTGACCGTTAGCGACCGGAGAACGCCATGAGCTTGCCGCGTATCGCCGTTGACGCGATGGGCGGCGACGAGGGCGTTCGCGTCATGGTCGAAGGCGCCGCATTGGCGCGTCGCGACCACGACAGCTTCAAATTCCTGCTGGTGGGTGACCGGGCGCGGATCGAAGCCGCGCTCGAAGAGCATCCCAACATGCGCGGCGCGTCCGAAATCCTCCATTGCGAGGATGTGGTCGCGGGCGACGAAAAGCCCAGCCGCGCACTCCGCCGGGCCAAGACCACCAGCATGGGCCTCGCCGTCGATGCGGTGAAGCGGGGCGAGGCAGGTGCCGCCGTCAGCGCCGGGAACACCGGCGCGCTGATGGCGATGAGCAAGCTTGCCCTGCGCACCATGCCGGGGCTCGATCGGCCCGCGCTGGCCGCGCTGCTTCCCACGCTGACCGACGACGACGTGATTATGCTCGATCTGGGCGCCAATCGCGAATGCGACGCGCGCAATCTCGTCCAGTTCGCGATCATGGGCGCCGCCTATTCGCGCATTGTAACGGGGCGCGAGCGTCCGCGCGTGCGCCTCCTCAATATCGGCACCGAGGAAACCAAGGGCACCGAGGACATTCAGGAAGCCGCCAACCGCCTGCGTGCGGCGACGGGCCTGGCGATGGATTTCGAAGGCTTCGTGGAAGCCGACAAGATCAATCGCGGCCAGTGCGACGTGGTGGTGTGCGATGGCTTTTCCGGCAATATCGCTCTCAAGGCTATCGAAGGCGCGGCCCGCTTCGTCACCGATCTGCTGAAGCAGGCCTTCAGCTCCTCGATCCGGTCCAAGGTCGGCTTCCTCGTCTCGCGGCCCGCGACCGAGTTGCTGAAGCACCATCTCGATCCCAACAACCACAACGGCGCGGTCTTCCTCGGACTCAACGGCGTGGTCGTCAAAAGCCATGGCAGCGCCAATGCCAAGGGTGTCGCCAACGCGGTGAAGGTCGCTGCACGCCTGCTCGAAGACGATATCGTCAACCGCATCGCCCACGATCTGGGTGAAGTGTCGGATACCGGCTTCGCGGCGACCGGAAACGCGAAGTGATTCGCTCGGTCCTGACCGGTACCGGCTCGGCTCTGCCGCGCCAGGTCTTTACCAATGCCGATCTGGCGGAGCGGATCGACACGTCCGACGAGTGGATCGTCGAGCGCACCGGCATCCGCCAGCGCCATCTCGCCGAAGAGGACGAGACCACCTCCAGCCTCGCCACCGAAGCCGCGCGCCGTGCGCTCGACGCTGCGGGTGTCGAAGCGAGCGAGATCGGCCTGATCGTTCTTGCCACGGCAACGCCCGACCACACCTTTCCCGCCACCGCCACGCAGGTCCAGCACGCGCTGGGCTGCAATAGCGGCGTGGCCTTCGACGTGCAGGCGGTCTGTTCCGGCTTCCTCTACGCGCTTGCGACGGCCGATTCGCTGCTGCGCACGGGCATGGCGAAAAAGGCGCTTGTGATCGGCGCGGAAACCTTCAGCCGCATTCTCGACTGGGAGGACCGCACCACCTGCGTCCTCTTCGGCGACGGGGCGGGGGCAGTCGTTCTAGAGGCGCGCGAGGTCGCGGAAGACGGCCCGGGCATCATTGCCAGCAAGCTGCATGCCGACGGAGCGCACAAGGAATTGCTCTATGTCGATGGCGGCCCGTCGACCACCGGCACGGTCGGCAAGCTCAGAATGCGCGGGCGCGAAGTTTTCCGCCACGCGGTCGTCAATCTCGCCGAAGTCCTGAGGGAAACGATCGAGGAGGCCGGTATCGCGGTCGACCAGATCGACTGGGTGGTCCCGCATCAGGCGAATGCGCGCATCCTCGATGCGACGGCGCGCAAATTGGGCCTGCCGGCGGAAAGGGTGGTCGTCACCGTGGATCGCCACGCCAATACTTCGGCCGCCTCGGTTCCGCTCGCGCTCGATGTGGCGGTGCGCGACGGGCGTGTGAAAGAGGGCGATCTGGTCCTGTTCGAAGCGATGGGCGGCGGCTTCACCTGGGGTGCCGCGCTCGCACGCATGTGACCATTTCGGGACGCTTCGGCCCCTTTGGTTGCAGCTTTCGTACCCTGCGCCTATAGACTTAGGTTAATCGATACAGGGTCGCACCTGTTAGGAAAGGAAGCGACATGCGCTCCGTGGGCACATTAACCCGCGCCGATCTGGCTGAGACCATCAATCGCAAGATGGGTTTCAGCCGTGCGGAATCGCTCGACATGGTCGAAGCGATCCTGAAGAATATGTGCGACGCGCTGAGCGATGGCGAGAACGTGAAGATCTCCGGCTTTGGCAGTTTTGTGCTGCGCGACAAGAACGAGCGTGTCGGCCGCAATCCCAAGACCGGGGTCGAAGTTCCGATCACCTCGCGCCGCGTGCTGACTTTCCGCGCCAGCCAATTGTTGAAGGACCGCATCGCCCAAGGGTGATCGCGCTTGCCGGGAGGGACGCATGGCTGAATTCGACGCCACATTCGAAGACGGCAAGGATGACGGCGCCCTGCGCACCATCGGAGAGGTCGCCCGCGCGCTCGGCATCAAGCAACACGTCCTGCGCTATTGGGAGCAGCAGTTTGCGCAGCTTCAGCCGCTGAAGCGCAGCGGCAATCGCCGCTATTACCGCCCTGCCGATATCGCCCTGATCGAGCGGATCGACCGGCTGGTCAATCGTGACGGCTATACGCTGAAAGGTGCGCAGGCGGCGCTTCGCGAGCAGGGCAATCGTTCGGCTGAAGATACCTCATCGGCCCCGCGGGGCGAAAGCGCGGCTGCGAGCAAGGGCGCAGAGGACGTGTCCGAAATCCTCCCGCGCCTCAAGGCCATACGGGACGATCTGCGCGCCGCTCTGGCGGCCTGATCCCACCCGGCCCCGGCTGCGCGCGCGGCCTTTCGACAGAGATCCGGATACGAAGCGGGGGCGGAATCGCTTCCGCCCCCGCCAGTCCGGTCTTGAAACCGTCTTACAGCCCGTCGACGCTCTTGCTCACGAGGATGTTCACCGCCACGCGGCGGTTCTGTGCCTTGCCCTGCTCGGTGTAATTGTCGGCCAGGGGATCGGCTTCGGCCATGCCGGTCGGCGTCAGCATCCGGTAGGGCTTCCAGCCGCATTGCTGCTGGAGATAATTGACCACGCGCGCGGCGCGCTTCTCGCTCAATTCCTGGTTGAATTCGTAATCGCCGGTCGAATCGGTGTATCCCACCACCAGCAGCAGGGCGTTGTCCGTGCTGTCGGCCTGCGCGGCGGCGGCGCAAAGATCGGCCTGCGCCTGCCCCGAAAGCTGGGCCTTGCCGGTGTCGAAGAACACATTGGTCGTGCCCTTCACATTATACTGGTCGATGTCGCCCACGCGGCTGCGCAGCGCATCGGTGGCGGCGGTCTGCTCGGCGAAACCCTGAGCGGTGCCGCGCTGGATCATCGAGGCGAATTCGAGATCCTTGTTGCGGAAATCGATCGCGCTCGCGACCAGCTCGCCATCCGCGGTCTGTAGGGTTTCGACGCTGACCGGCAGGCCGTTGACCAGCGCATCGGCGGCCATGTCCTTGTTGCCGAGGCCCAGGAAGCCGCCCTTGCCCTTGACCCGCGTTTCCTGGTCGATCGTGACCACGGTGTTCGTGCCGTCATCGGCGGTGATCTGGATGCGATTGTCGCGCCGGGCGGAGATGATCCCCTCGACATCGGGCCCTTCCACAAGGGCGGATCCATAGACATCGACCGTTTCCGGCTGAACGCGGTCCTGCTGGGCGTGAAGCCCGGTGGCGGGAAGGGCGATCGCGGCGGCGATGGCAAGCGCGCGGGGCGCGGCGGTGAGTGTGTTCATTGCTTGCTCCTTCACGAACGGAAACGCGGCGCCGGGCCGTGCTTCGAGAGAAAGCGGGCCGGGTGCCATCGCGGCCTGTCGCCCGGATGAACGAATCTGTCAAAAATGAGGCATCGGGGGGCGGGCGGGTCGAGTGCTG
>NZ_LWFF01000047.1 GCF_001635685.1 Erythrobacter sp. HI0063 | reverse complement strand
TTGCGAAGGCGGCGTCCGAAATAGGTGATCGGCACCACGATGGCGGGAATGATGAGGACGAGCCCGACGGTCAGGCCGGGGACGAGATAGAACAGATAGATCGTACCGCCGATCGCCATCAGCAGATTGCGCAGCGCCACGGAGACGGTGGTGCCCACAACCTGTTCGATCAGCGCGGTATCGCTGGTCATGCGGCTGGAGATTTCCTTGGGC
>NZ_LWFF01000046.1 GCF_001635685.1 Erythrobacter sp. HI0063 | reverse complement strand
GGCGAACAGCACACCGCCGAGCAATAGCGCGGTGTCGACTGTCGAGAGTTCGGTATTGCCGAAGCGTGTCCCATCCTCGTTCTTCAGGAAATGGTAGAAGAAGCCCTTATGGCCCGACACGCCCGATACGGCGTGGCCTTGCGGCGCATTCCAGTAGAATTCGAGGCAGTCGCGCGTGCGCTGCGCTGCATCTTCACGGCTGACATAGCCGCGCTCCGC
>NZ_LWFF01000045.1 GCF_001635685.1 Erythrobacter sp. HI0063 | reverse complement strand
CGGACATCTCCCCAAGGTCATGGCGGCCTACAACGCCGGGCCCACTCCGGTCGCCCGCTGGAACAGCGAAGTGCGCGACCAGGGGGATCCGCTGACGTGGATGGAATCGATCCCCTATTGGGAGACGCGGTCCTACGTGAATATCGTGATGCGCAATTACTGGATGTATCTGCGCCAGGCCGATGCGCCCACGCCGAGCCGCGTC
>NZ_LWFF01000044.1 GCF_001635685.1 Erythrobacter sp. HI0063 | reverse complement strand
CGAGCAGTTGGGCCAGACCCTGCCCGGCGATCACACCCGCCCGGACCTGACCGCGCAGGACTGGCAGCTTCTATCGGACGAACCGGCGGCACGGCAGGCCGTCATGCTCAACGAACTGAACCGGCGCGAGGCCGCATCCGATGCGCTGGTCTATCAGGCGCGCTACGGTGATCCGGACGAATTTCAGGCCCTTACACGGCTTGCCCGCGCACTCGGATTGCCGGGCGCCCAGAATTTCATGGCCTACAATGCGCCCGCCAAGACTGCCCCGCCGCCGAGCCTGCGCTGGCCGGTAACGGACCAGACTCCGCGCGGGGGATGGACAGTCGACCCG
>NZ_LWFF01000043.1 GCF_001635685.1 Erythrobacter sp. HI0063 | reverse complement strand
CACCGCAAGGGTGCGCAGGACAAGAAGCGGTCCAACCTGTTCTCGAAGCTCAGCCGCGAGATTACCGTGGCGGCGAAGATGGGCATGCCCGATCCGGACATGAACCCGCGCCTGCGCCTGGCGGTCAACGCAGCCAAGGCGCAGTCCATGCCCAAGGACAACATCCAGCGCGCCATCGACAAGGCAAGCGCGGCAGATGGCGAGAATTTCGAAGAAGTCCGCTACGAAGGCTACGGCCCCGGTGGCAGCGCGATCATCGTCGAGGCGCTGA
>NZ_LWFF01000042.1 GCF_001635685.1 Erythrobacter sp. HI0063 | reverse complement strand
GGCGGGGGATTCGGGAAACGGCATGGGGGGAGAAACTTTCAAGCGGCGCGCACGGCGCTGCGGCCGGGAGCGGAGACAGTGAGTCGCTGATGGGAGCGGGGAGCGAGCGCCTGCGGGCGCACGAGCTTGCAGGCCCCTTAGCCGATCGCGCGCCGAAATGCGCGCTCTATTTTGCTCGCCATTCGTTCGCACTCCAGGGATCTGTGGCCGATCGCGCGCGGTTCTGCCGGTTTTGCGATATCTTTACCTGCGTCACGTAGGCCTTCCATCACTCGATCCGGTGTGTTGCGAAGCGCTTAGGTGGTTAATGTGATCCATTCCGAACTCGTGCCGGACGAAAACGCACCGGGCCCTGTCGCGCTCGAAAGCGTGGGTCCGCACGCACTTGCGGAACGCAGGGCTGGCTTGGGACTGCTCGCTCGCCTTCGCTGGCTGCTCGATGCAATGCTGCTCGCCGTCTGCTATTTCATGGCCGGGTATATCGGGCTCTCGCTGGCCGTGCCGCCCGGTTATGCGACGCTCGTCTGGCCGGCATCCGGCGTGGCGCTGGCGGCGCTGTTGCTGCGCGGTCCGCGCATGTGGATCGGCGTCTGGATGGGGTCGGCAGCGATCAATATGCTGCAGGGGTTCGAAGGCGTCGGCACGGTAAGCGAGGCCGTGATTCCGCTCGCGATCGCGGCGACTGTCGGCATGGGTGCGGCCCTTCAGGCGCTGGCAGGCTGGGCGTTGATGCGACGCCTTTGTCCGGACATCGACGCGCGCGAAGTGCGCCAGCTGTCGGCGTTGATCGGTGCCCTTGTCACCCCCTGCCTGATATCGGGCACGATCGGTGTCGGAGCATTATGGGCGGCCGGAATTGTCAGGCCGGAAAATCTGTTAGAAAACTGGTCGACTTGGGCTTTCGGCGATATGCTGGGCATCGCCTTCGTCGTTCCGATCCTGCTCTTTTCGCGCCTGTCCCCGGTCAGGATCCTGTGGCGTGGATCGCCGCTGCGCGGGCCGAGCGCGCTGATCGCCGCGTGTCTGACCACCACGCTGCTCCTGACCTTTTACGCCACGCGCCATGCTGCGGAAAATCAATACGTCCAGTCCGAGGCGAGCTTTGCCGCTCTGGCGACGGATACGGAACAGGCTCTTGCCTACCGTCTTGGAAATTACTCGCGCGCGATAGAGGCCGCAGGTGCCTTCGCGGCGCTGAGCGACCATGTTTCGCCAGCAGAATGGAACGATTATGTAAGCCGTATCAATCTCGATCAGTCCTATCCAGGCATGCGCGGCCTCGGCATCTTCCGCCATGTCGGCGCCGACAAGATGGATGATTTCCGTGCCGAGTTCGGGCGCGAATTCGGCAATCGGTTCGAAGTCCATCCCAAGCTGGTACGGGAACACCATTTCATCATCGATCGCATCGAACCGCTGGAAGACAATCTCGCCGCCCTCGGCCTCGATCTGTCTTTTGAGGAAGGGCGGCGCGAAGCCATTGCCTTGTCCGAAGCGACCGGCGAAGCGACCATCACGCGTCCGATCGCGCTGGTACAGGATTCAGGACACGGCGTCGGTTTTCTGCTGATGCGTCCGATCGCGGAAGACGATCCCGAATATGGTCGGCGCTGGTCCTATTCGCCTTTGATCGCGGCGGATTTTCTCGCCGAACTTACGCCGCGACAGGGAAGCGACTTCTCGCTCGAAGTCTTCTTCGGAAGCGGCACGGACGAAGCCGATCTCATGTATGCGAACAATGTAGACGAGACGCGCACGTCGCACTTCGAAATCGTACGCACGATCGAGATGGCGAACGAGCCCATCACGCTGCGTTGGCGCTCGCTCCCCGCCTTCGAAGAGCGTGTCACGTCCAACGAACCGCTCGTCGTCCTGCTGGCGGGCGTCATGATGACGATCCTGCTCGGGGTCCTGCTGATATCCTTTTCCCGGCGCGAGGCGCTGGTGGTCCGCAAGGTGGAAGAGGCCACCGCCGAAGTGGCCGAACGCAATCGCATGCTCAATCTTGCCGAGGCGACGGCGCATGTCGGCCACTGGCATGTCGATCTTGAAACACGGACTGTGAAATGGTCGGACGAGGTCTATCGCCTGCACGGCATCGAAGGGGAGACGCCGCCCGGGCTCGACCACGCGATCGAGCTTTACCATCCCGAAGACCGCCCGATCGTGGAACAGGCGATTGCCGATGCTTCCATGAACGGATCGGGCTTTCGGTTTGCCGCGCGACTGGTGAAGGCCGACGACAGCATCCGGCACGTCGAAGTGATCGGACATGCAGGGGGCGAGGGGAATTCTGCAGCGATAGCGGGTGTCCCGAAGCCTGCGGCCAAGACCCTGTTCGGCGTGATTATCGATCGAACCGAGGAGGTTCAGATGCGCCGGCACCTTACCGAAGCGCGTGATCGCGCCCGCGCCGCCGACGAGGCGAAGACCAGCTTCCTCGCCAATATGAGCCACGAAATCCGCACGCCGATGAACGGGGTCATCGGCTTTACCGAACTTGCCCTGAGCGAAGCGGAGGATCCGGCCCAGCGCCGCCGCCTGGGAATGATCGCGGATTCGGGCAATGCGATGCTGCGCCTGCTCAACGATCTGCTCGATTTCGCCAAGATCGAAGCGAACCAGATGAGCGTCAACGGCGAGCCGACCGATCTACGCCACACGATGCGCAGCTGCCTTCGGCTGATGGAACCGGCTTCGCAAGCCAAGCGGATCAGTCTCGACCTCGATATCGACCCGCTTCTTCCCCCAAGGGTGGTGATCGACAAGATGCGTCTTCGCCAGATTGTGCTGAACCTGCTCGGCAATGCAGTGAAGTTCACCGAACAGGGCGGAGTGGCTTTGGGCCTGGCGGTCCTGCCCGACGAAAGCGGCGAGGGCCGGTCGCTTCGGATCACTGTGCGCGACACGGGTATCGGGATTCCCGCAGACCGGCTGGACAGCGTGTTCGAGAAATTCACGCAGGCCGACGAGACGATCGCACGCCGCTTCGGCGGGACGGGTCTGGGCCTGCCGATCAGCGCCCGGCTCGCGCGGCTCATGGGCGGGGAATTGCGCGCCGAAAGCGAGGTCGGCAGGGGATCGTCCTTCATTCTGGACCTGCCGATCTCGGTGGCCGACGCGGACCAGCCAGACGTCGCCGAAGTTCCCGCGCAGCCCGAAGCTGAGCCTGCCGCGTCCACCGCGCTCAGGATTCTCGTGGCGGAAGACAATCCGGTGAATCAAGAACTGACGCGCGCGATGGTCGAAAAGGGCGGCCATACCTGCGAGCTGGCCGAAAACGGCCGCGAGGCGATTGCCATGGTCCGAATGGCCGAGAAAAAGGGCGAGCCGTTCGATCTGGTGCTGATGGATATGCAGATGCCGGTACTCGACGGGATTGGCGCTACGACGGCGATCCGGTGGGCGGGCGTCTCTCCGGGGAAGCTTCCGATTGTTGCGGTGACCGCCAACGCCTATGCCGACGATATCCGCCAATGCCGCGCCGCCGGAATGCAGGGCCATCTGGCGAAGCCGCTGCGGATGAAGGATCTGATGAAAGCGATCGCCCAATGGACAGGGACGTCGCAAGGAGGGGGCGGCCAGCCGCCCGCCGCAGCCAAAGCAGCAAATACCAGTCCGCGACTGCGCAAGATGTTCGCGGATCGCCTGACCATGACCCTGAAAGCGATCGCTGCGGCGCGCGACGACGAAACGATCGATGATGCCGCACGCGCCGGAATCGGCAGTCTGCTGCACCAGATTGCCGGAACCGCAGCGCATTTCGGCGCGGAAGAACTCGGCAGACAATGCCTCGAAACGGAAAAGGCCTTGTTGGCCTGCAAGCAGGAACCAGAAATGCGCGCGATGATCGATATCATCGCCGAAAAGATAGAACGCGAAAGTGCGGCGCTGGCGGCCTGACAGGAAACGCCGTTAGGTAATACTCTCACCCATCTTTTCGCCCAGCCGAACGCCGCCTTCCGGCTTCCAGTCCCGATTGAACGCGATCGTGTCCTTTTCGAACAGCATGATGACGGTCGAACCCAGGCGGAACCGTCCCATTTCCTCGCCCTGATTGAGGACGATCTCGCGATCCGCGTAATCCCATTGCGCGACCTTGCCCGTCCGCTTCGGGTTGATGACGCCGTGCCACACCGTCTCCATGCTGCCGACGATCGTGGCCCCCACCAGGACCATCACGAACCGCCCATGCGTTTCGGAGCGAAATACGCACACGGTCCGCTCATTGCGCGCGAACAATCCGGGGACGCCGCGTGCGGTCACCGGATTTACGGAAAACAGCGATCCCGGCACGTAGATCATCCGTTCCAACCGGCCGGTGCACGGCATGTGGATGCGATGATAATCGCGTGGAGAGAGGTATAGATTGGCGAAGCGCCCATGTCGAAAGCACTCGGCCAGTTCTGAGTCGCCGCCGACCAGCTGGGTGGTCGTGAAGCGATGGCCCTTCGCCTGAAGGATTTGGTGATCCTCGATATCGCCCAACCGGCTGATCGCGCCATCGACCGGCGACACGAAGGCCGCATCGGCCAGGGGGCGGGCGCCGGACTTAAGGGGGCGCGTGAAGAAGTCGTTGAAGGATTGATAGCTCGCGAGATCGGGATTCTCGGCTTCGCTCATATCCACGCCGTATCGGGCGACGAACCAGCGGATCAGCGCAGTCGTCGACCGACCGCGCCGCGCATTCGCAACGCGCCCCGCAAGCCGGGTCAGCCATTGTTTGGGAAGGAGATGCTGGGACAGGATGAAAAGACGATCACGCATGGACTGTTCAACGCAAAACCCGGAATGATGTGCCGAAGCGTCTGCTGCGGCTGGCTGCGCGGCAATTGACACACCGTCTCGACGGGGGAAAGTCGCGCGCCGCGATTTCGCCGGAGTGACCCGGAAACCGGGCCGTGCTAGCGCGCCTGAAATGGAATCCCCCCTTGCTTTCGATCCGCTGCGTTTCCTCGACGAGACCTGGCAAAGGCGCCCGCTGCTTATCCGAGAGGCTTGGACCGATTGGTCCAACCCGCTCGAACCGGACGAGCTGGCGGGTCTCGCATGCGAGGCGGAGGTCGAATCCCGCCTCGTGCGGCATACCGCGCCTGGTCAATGGGAGTTGGAAGAGGGGCCCTTTGCGCCGGACCGCTTCGCTCGATTGGGCGATTGTCCCTGGACGCTGCTCGTCCAGGCTGTCGACCATCACGTGCCCCAGGTGGCCGAACTGATCGAACCGTTCCGCTTCATTCCCGATTGGCGGATCGACGACGTCATGGTGAGCTATGCTTCGGATGGCGGCGGGGTGGGGCCGCATTTCGATCAATACGATGTGTTCCTCGTCCAGGGGCTGGGCCGGCGGCGCTGGCGCGTCGGCAAACGGTGCGACGACAGCGCGCCTTTGCTGCCGCATGACGGGTTGCGGCTGCTTGCGGACTTCGAACCGGAGGAGGAATGGGTGCTCGAGCCCGGCGATATCCTCTACGTGCCACCGGGCTTCGCGCATGACGGGGTGGCGGTCGGCGACGATTGCATGACCTATTCGATCGGTTTTCGCGCGCCCTCGCGCGGCGATCTGGTGTCGGCTTTCGCGGATCATGTGCTCGATACGCTGCAAGAGGACGACCGGTATACGGATGCGGCGCTCGCCGCCGATGCCAATCCGGGCGAGATTTCACCGGAAGCGGTCGGGCGGCTGCACGACATGGTCGTCAGCGCGATGGCGGACAGGAACGCATTTGCGGCATGGATCGGCGCCTTTGTCACGACGCCCAAGGACGAGCGGATCGATTGGTCGCCCGAGGAGCCGGTTTCCCTCGGCGATCTCGTGCAGAGCGACACTGCGTTCCAGCGCAATCCGGCAAGCCGTTTTTCGTTTATTCGCCAGAGCGACGATGCCGTGATGCTGTTCGTCGATGGACGCGGCTGCCTGTGTCAGGGTGTCACTGCGAGAGTGGCGGAACGGATCTGTGCGGAAATGCGATTTTGTCTGGCAGCGGAGACCATGGCCGATCCGCAAGTGGCCGAGCTGATCGTCGATCTGATCAATCGCGGCTGCCTTGCGCCGAATGAAATCGACTGAGCGGCGACGCAATCAGACCCGCCGCCATGTGCCTGGGGCCAGCCCGTCCAGCGTCCATTCTCCCACCGACCAGCGGACCAGCCTGAGCGTGGGATGGCCGACCGCAGCCGTCATGCGGCGGACCTGTCGATTGCGGCCTTCCGTGATCGTGAGGCGCAGCCAGCTGTCGGATATGGTCTTGCGCACGCGAATGGGCGGATCGCGCGGCCAGAGGGCCGAATCGGCGATCAATTCCGCCACGGCTGGCCGCGTGAGCCCCTCCTTCAGCTTCACACCCTTGCGCAAAGCCTCCAGCGCCGTCTCGTCGGGCTCGCCCTCGACCTGCGCAAGATAGGTTTTTGGCAGCTTGAAGCGCGGATCGGCGATGCGCGCCTGTGTGCGCCCATCGTCGCACAGCACCATCAATCCTTCGCTGTCGAAGTCGAGCCGACCGGCAGGATAGAAGCCCGGCGCATCGATGAATTCGGCCAGCGTGGGGCGAGGGGTGCCCTGCCGCTCGTCGGTGAATTGCGAGAGTACGCCGTAAGGCTTGTTGAACAGGATGATGCCGGTCATGGGGCGAGGCCTTCTGCCGGAGGTGGGCGAAGCAAGCGTTTGCCCTTGCGGCGGCTCGTAAGGTGGAATGCGCGGCAGCGATCGCAGCGATAATAGCGCAGGTCCAGCGGCGCTTCGATCGCCGCTGTCAGCGCCTCTCTTTCGCTGCCGAACCGCCTTTTGCGCGCGCACACGCTGAGCCGGGTTCGCATTGCGATCAGGCCCCGGCCTTTTCGAGGCTTTCCTGCGCGTCGAGCCATTGAAGTTCGGCCTCTTCGAGCTTCTCGGCGACTTTGGCCCGATCGCGCATCAAATCGGCAGGCGATGTGCCGGAAGGCCCATCAGGATCGGCCAGCGCCCGGTCGAGCTTTGCGAGCCTGTCCTGAAGCCGCGTCACTTCCTTTTCCGATGCGCTCGCATTGCTGCGGGCAAGGCGCAGGGCCTCTCGATCCTTGGCGGAGCCGCGCTTGTCCTTCTTCGGCTTCGCGCTGCCCGGCTCCTTGGGCTGGTTCCGGCCAAGCACGAAGTCGATATAATCCTCCATGCTCCCGGCGTAATCCTTGGCCAGCCCGTCATCGACGAGCACCAGCCGATCGGCGGTTAGTTCGACCATGTGCCGATCGTGGCTGATCAGGATGACGGCGCCGTCGAAGTCGTTCAGCGCCTGCACCAGCGCCTCGCGCGCATCCACGTCGAGGTGATTGGTCGGCTCGTCGAGGATGAGAAGATGCGGCGCGTCGCGCGTGATGAGAGCCAGCGCCAGACGCGCGCGCTCACCACCCGAAAGCGTGGCGATCTTGGCTGTCGCGCGGTGGCCGGAGAACCCGAACCGCCCAAGTTGCGCACGAACCGCGCCGGGGGAAGCGCCGTCCATCGCGCGGGTCATGTGATCGAGCGGAGTGCCGTCGGAGGACAATTCCTCGACCTGATACTGCGTGAAATAGCCCACCCGCATCCGGCCCGAGACGTTCATCTCCCCGTCCATCGGCGCGAGCTGTCCGGCCAGAAGCCGAGCAAGCGTGGTCTTGCCGTTGCCGTTGCGCCCCAGCAGCGCGATCCGGTCATCCGGGTCGATCCGCAGGTTCAGCCGCTGGAGAATGGGTTTCTCGTCATACCCTACCGCCGCAAGATCGAGCGTGATGAGGGGAGGGCGCATTTCGTCGGGGCTCGGGAAGTCGAAGCTGAGGCTCGGATCTTCCATCATCGCCGCGATGGGCTGCATCTTCGCCAGCATCTTGGCGCGCGACTGGGCCTGCTTGGCGGTGGAGGCACGGGCGCTGTTGCGCGCGACATAGTCCTCCAGCCGTGCGCGCTGGGCATCCTGCGAGGCCTTTGCCGCCGCCAGCTGCGCGGCGCGTTCGGCGCGCTGCTTCTCGAACGCGTCGTAGCCGCCGGGATAGACTGTCAGTCTGCCGTCCTGCAGATGCAGAATCGCAGTGACCACCTTGTTCAGCAGGTCGCGTTCGTGGCTGATGATGACCAGCGTGCCCTGATAAGCCTTGAGGAAGCTTTCCAGCCAGAGCGTGGCTTCCAGATCGAGGTGGTTCGAAGGTTCGTCCAGTAACAGGATGTCGGGATTGGACAGCAGCAGGGCACCCAGCGCCACGCGCATCTTCCAGCCGCCCGAGAACGTATCGATCGGACGCGCCTGCATCTCTTCGTCGAACCCCAGACCGGTCAGGATGATCGCGGCGCGCGATGGGGCCGCGTAGGCATCGATCGCCAGCAGCCGGTCGTGGACGTCGCCCAGCCGATCCATGTCGCTGCAGGTTTCCGCTTCTTCGAGCAGGCTGGCACGCTCCGTATCCCCGGCCAGAACCGCCTCGAACGGGGTGGTCGATCCGCTCGGCGCTTCCTGCGCGATATACCCGACGCGCGCGCGCCGCGGCATTTCGATCGAGCCGTTGTCCGGCTCGATCTCGCCGATCAACGCCTTCACCAGCGTCGATTTTCCGGCCCCGTTGCGACCGATCAGCCCGATCCGGCTCCCGCTCGGGATCGCAGCAGACGCGTCCTGCAGAATGGGGCGGCCGCCGAGGCGGACGGTGAGATTGTCGATCTTGATCATGTGGGCGCGGCCCCTAGCAGGGAGCGTCGAAGACCCCAACAGGTAAGCAATTGGCTTGCTGAGTGGTCGAAGTCGTGAAGGCGGTCGCTGGCATATCACAAGGCCGGGAAGAATTCGTATGAGGCGCGCTTCTCACCTGCTTTGCGTCCTCGCGGCCAATCGGCCCTCACTCGGATTTGGGCAAATTGGCGAGAATGTATTCGACAGCCCAGCCGACACCGCCTCCGTGCGCAAGCGTGATCGGGTACATGCTCAGGTATTCAGGTGCGGTGTTATCGGGCGTCCATTCCGCAGCGACTGCGAACCAGCCCATCGGTATCGCGCTCGCCTGGATCATTCGCTGGTACGCCCGCTCGTGGGCTTCCGGGCTGAGACCGCCCGAGGCGTCGGAAACGAAATAGACTTCGTAGCCGTCGCGTATGGCGGAAATCGCGGCGTGTGGTTCAGGCCAGGGATGGCCCGCTCCTCATCTGCTGCAACCAAAAGCTTCATCTAAAGCTTCGCGCAAAGGGCAGGGGCATTGGCCTCGTCGCAAAAGTCTGGAGGCTTTGTTTCCTGCCAATAGGAGACCAGTCCCAATTTGCGAGCCAATGGTTCGTATCCCGGGAGGGCACGGGTTCGGTTGGAAACGAAGGCCAGTCCCGCGCGCGCGCGTGAAGTCGATGTCGACGCAACACTCTTGATCAGGGCGAGCCCCGCATCCGGGGCGCCCAGGCGTTCCAACAGGATAGCCGAGATGTCGTTATAAGTATCGGGCCCAGCCGATGCCTCGACGATCTTTTGTGCGGCTTTCGCGCGGTCTGTTTGGCTGCCGTCAAGCAAGGCTTTGTAACCGGCGAGCCAGGCCTGCGCCAAAGGTCGATCTCTCGCCTTTTCCGATGCAGCGATCAGGTCCGCCGCGCGCGCATACTCCCCGGCCAGTGTCGAGATCATCAGGCGCTGACCAGCCGTGCTGTCATCGTCTCCCGTCCGCAGGTCGCGCAAGGTCTGGAGATCGGCTTCCACGGCGGCGCGATTGCCCTTCAGCGCATTGTAGTAACCGGACATGCTGAAGGCCGATGGAAAAATCGGGCCCGCAGCAGTGGCTCTCTTCAGGTGCTTTTGGGCCTCGTCCACCCGTCCATGCAGCAGAAGAAAGGAACCCAGCGAAAGTTCTTCGCACATGCAATCGAGCGGACGCGCGGCAACGGCCTTGCGTATCTGTCGCTCGCGTCCAACAAGATCGTCGGGATCGAGCAGATCCGCTGCTTTGAGCAGGGCCGTCCCGTTGTCCGGATCAAGCGTGAGCGCCTTTTGGTTGAGCCTCTTCGCCTCGGCTAAAAGAGCATCGAATTCATCGGGATTGGCGTAAGCCTCGGCCCGTTTGAAGCTTCCAAGAACCGTCCAGCCTTCGGCAAAGTCTGGCGCCAGAGTGGTGACGCGCTGCAATTCCAGAAGAGCACGGTCGAAGTCTCGCTCGATCAGTCCACCGTTCGAACAAACCGAAGCCCAGGCTTCCAAGGCATCAGTAGGCAGGCTGGCGGCGCCGGTTGCTCCCAAGGTGCATCGAACGAGAAGCGCGGTGCTGATCGCGACGCGACGCGGTAGCTTTGCCGCGTCATCGACCGGATGGGTGAAAGTGTGCGACCAGATTACTTTTTGCGAGTTTTCATCCTGCAGGCGAACGATCGCGATCAGATCGTCACCTTGGCGACGCACGCCGCCTGTCACGAAGAAACCGGGATGGTCGCTATCCTGCGCCTCGTCCGCAACGATCAAGGCAACCTTGCTCTGATAGTCCTCGCTGAAAGCGGCACTGATGTCGTCGCGGATCGAGGGAATGACGCCACTCGGCATTTCGGGTGACTGGGCGCTGAAGTCAGTGAGGCGGACGGTGGCTTCGGTCGCCATCGCCGGCGTGCTGTCGAGATTTACGACAAACGAAGCCAAGGCCACCACTCCCGCCGCGGTCGAAACGGCCCCGGCGACGATCTTCCAAGGCTTCACCAAACGCGTGAAGAAACCCCCGGTCGGCGACTTGGCGGTGACTTCCTTTCCGCTCTTACCGTCGCTGCCAGCAGCTGTATCGGAGAGATCCTCGACGGCCTGTATTGCGGGCACGCGATCCGTAAGCGAGACTTCGGGCAGGAAGCGATATCCGCGGCCGTAGACACTCTCGATGAAGCTCGAATTGCGCGCCGTGTCGCCCAGAGCCCTGCGCAATTCCTTCACGACACTGGTAAGCGCGGATTCCGATACGGCTGCGCCGTCCCAGACCTTATCGAGAAGTGCTTCCTTGGTCGTCAGAAGGCCGCGACCGGCTGAAAGCTCCTGCAACACACGAAAGGCTTTGTGACCGATATGGACAGGACCGGTCGGGCCGATCAACCGCTCGTCCGCAGGATCGAGGACATAGTCCCCGAACGCCACAGCCTGCTTCGTTTCTTCGGTTGCCATCGTGATTGACCCTTCACCGGTCGTAACAGCGCCCGACCTGCATCGCTATGTATACTCATGGGCAATGCCGAAACCAGCGAAACCCGCAGAATTGCGCGACCGATTATGGAAACATTCTGGGATCGCGAATTTCCAGCGTTCGCTCAAGATGTCCTGCGCCTTGCTGGCTAACCAGTGGGAACGTCAGCGGCGCTGAAGACCGAAATCGGACCTTTCCCATCGGTGACAGCGCCGCGCCTGACGCATGAATTCCGGCAGAGGACTACGATCATGAACCACCTTCTAAAGACGTTTCGCTCCGTATCCACCACCGCCCTGGCGCTCGGGCTCGCCTCGACGGCGCTCTCTCCAGGATGGGCGCAGTCGACGCGTCAGCCCCAAGAAGCGCCAGCCAGCCAGTCCGCGCGAAGCGCTGCCTGGGGCATTGTCGGCCAAGAGATCGAGGCCGATGCCAGCATTCGGTTCGGAGTCCTTGCCAATGGTATGCGCTATGCCCTGACGCGAAATGCCAACCCTTCAGGCGAAGCGGCAATCCGCTTTACGGTGAATGTCGGCAACCGCGATGAAACCGACGCGGAAAATGGTGCAGCCCACTTTATCGAGCACATGGCCTTCAACGGCACGACCAATATTCCCGAAGGAAAACTGCTGCCGATGCTCGAACGGCTCGGCCTAGCCTTCGGGGCGGATACCAATGCTGAAACATCGCTGGACTACACGACCTACAAGCTCGCCCTGCCGAATACCAATGGGGCGACTGTCGATACCGGCCTCATGGTCATCCGCGAAATGGCAGGCGAGATGACGATCGCGCCCGAAGCGGTGGAGCGCGAGCGCGGCATCCTTCTGAGCGAGGCACAGGTGCGCAACAACCCGCAGCGCCGCCGGTCTGCGAGCTATTTTGAGGCTGCGCTTCCGGGGTCGCGGATCGGCGAAAGGATCAGCGCCGATGTCGAACGCATCCGTGCCATATCCGCGCAGGAGCTGCGCGCCTTCTACGAAGGATATTATCGCCCCGAACGCTCCACTCTGGCGGTGGTCGGTGACTTCGATGTCGAGGCCATGGAGAAAAAGATCCGCGCACTCTTCGGCGATTGGAAAGGGAAGGGCCAAGCTCGCGAAACCTATACCGGTCCGGTGCCCGATGACACGCAGCCGACGATTGCGAATTTCGTAGATCCGGCGATCCCCGAGGTTATCGAACTGAAACGCCTGAGCGCTTGGGAGCCCGCGCAAAACACCGTAGCGGACACGCGCGCGCAATTCCTGCGCCTGATTGCATCGATTGCGCTCTCCAATCGGATCAGCGCCCTATCCCGGTCGGCAGATGCGCCAACCCTCGGCGGGCAGGCAGCGGAGCAATCCCTGTTCCGCACCGCCCGGTCTTTCGGCCTCACGGTCGTCGCCAAGGATGGCCAATGGCGCGATACGCTTGCGCTGGCAGAGCAGGAATTGCGTCGGGCCGATCGATATGGTTTCACCGCAAGCGAAATCGCCGAGGCCAAATCGAATATCGAAACCGCTCTGGCCAATGCTGCGGCGCAGGCTTCCGGCCGCACAAATGCCGCGATCGCGGAATCACTCGTCAGGGACAGCCTGGCCAACAGCATTCCGACGTCGCCTGAGACGAACCTTGCGCTCTACAACGCGATCGCGCCGACCTTGACGCCGCAAGCCGTCAGCTCCGCTTTCAGTGAAGCATGGGCCGGCGGACCCAGCGTGATCCACATCTCCACCAAGTTACCGATTGAAGGCGGTCCGGCGACGATCGCGACGGCGCTGAGCGAAAGTTCGAAAATCGCGGTTGCTGCGCCGGTCGAACCCGCAGCGGTCGAATTCGCCTATTCCGATTGGGGAGCGCCCGGCAAGGTGGTTGCGGACGACCGGATCGACGATCTCGGCATTCGCACAATCCGCTTCGAAAACGGTCTCCAGCTCAACCTCAAACGGACCGAATTCGAACCGAACAAGATCGACTTTGCCATGCGCGTCGGGAGCGGCCTGTCTGCTTTCCCCTCCGACAAGCCTGGTCTGAAGGAGATGTTGTCCATCGCGATGCAGGTCGATGGACTGGAATCACACGATCCCGACGAATTGCGGCGCGTGCTTGCCGGCCGGGCCGTGTCGTTGGGCCTCACCCCCTCCAATGACGCGCTCGTCGCGTCCGGCGAGACCACGCCCGACGATCTAAAGCTGCAACTCGACCTGCTGGCCGCTCGCCTGACGGCGACCGCGTTTCGCGCCGAAACGCAGGCACAATGGGCAGGCGTAGCGCCGGTGCTTGTCGAGAATATCACTTCCTCGCCCGTGCAGGTATTCGTCAACGCAATGAACGCGGTCCTGAGCGGAGGTGACACTCGGCTTGGCATGCCCGACGCATCGCGTCTCGCAGATATCGCTCTCGGCGATCTGCAAGCCGCTGTGGCATCGCAGCTAAGCGACGGGCCGGTGTCGCTCGGGCTGGTGGGCGATTTCGATGAGGATGCGGCGATTGAAGCGGTGGCGAGAACGCTCGGCACGCTGCCTGCGCGCGAGGTGCGTTCGGAACAGACGGCCGACATGAGGCCGCTTACATTTGTTGCGGACCGATCGCCGAAGATCCTGACGCATAAAGGTGCAGCCGATCAGGGCGCACTTGCCGTGAGTTGGCAAACCGATGACGCGGCGGACTTGCACGATGACATCGCGCGCGACCTCCTCGCTGCGACGATGGGTTTGCGGCTGACGGAAACGCTTCGCGAGGAACAGGGTGCGACCTATTCGCCCGAAGCGTTCAGCTACGCGCAGCGCACATTCGACGGTTTCGGTCATCTTACCGCTTTTGCTACCGTACCGATGCAGTCGATGGACGATACCGCCAGGGTTATCCGGTCGATTGCCAGCGAACTGAGCAGTGCGGTCGTGTCGGACGACCTTCTCGAACGCGCGCGCAGCCCGATCCGTGAGCGCTATGAGCGGGCTTCCACGCAAAATTCCGATTGGCTAGGGCTGGTTGCCATGGCCCAGAGCGATGGGGAGGTGTTGGATCGCAGGCGCAATCGCCTGGTCGTATTGAAATCGATCACTCCGGCAGACATCCGGTCCGCAGCGCAGAAGTATCTTGCGGACAATCCCGGCGTCGAGATCCGGGTCATCCCGGGAACCGGTGCAAAGTAGAGATCAAGGATGCAGTCCAGGCGGGGGCGCTGACGAGGTATTCGCCCCCCGCCGAGGCTGTTTGGAATACGCATCGGTGAGTTGAAGAAAAAAGGATGTAATTGGCGGACCAGCCGCCCGACTGCCTCCACCGCTCCGCCTGCCTCGGCGACCAACGGTCACGAGGCAGGCGGAGTCCGGACGGCTTCATCAAAAGCATCTCCGCCCTCAGCGACGATCAACTGCCTGGTATAGAACCAGCCAATGCCGATGAGACATATGCCCAGCGCAAAGAAGGAGGCGATACGCGCCAGTCCTTCAAGCCCGGCGGCATCGAGGAAGAACACTTTCGACACCGCGCCGAGCATCAAAACGAGCGAGCCGATGCGCCAGCTGCGCTGCTTGGCCCAGGCGCCCCAGCCGAGAAACCCCAGCGCGATCGCGATGGCGAGGATTGAGCGTAGCAGGTCCTCCTGCGGTACCACCGGAGGGTTGATCAGGACCGTCCCGGCGAAGACATGGCGCAATTCGGACAGAGCCAAGAGGGCGATCAGCACCATCGCCGTCCCGTCGAATATCGGTCGCAAATTCAGCTGATTTCCAACAAGTTGGCCGCGCAGCCATAGGGTCAATCCGATGGCGATGCCGTAGGACGGGAGCAGCAGGTTCGCGAGGGGCCAATCGCCCACGGCCTGCTCGGTCCAAAGCGGATTGTGAAGGAGGAGTGTGAAGATCGCAAAATGCGCCACGGCCGCTACAGCGAAGCCGCGCGCCAACGTGACTTGCTGAGCAAACAAGTGGGGCGCGACCGCGAAACCGATCGCGACCAGCGCAAGGAGAGCCTGCCAGGCAGTGCGTTCGGCCAATCCCAGCTCGGCAAAGCGAGTGAGATCGCCGATCGCAAATACCTGCTTGAAAGCGGTGTGCACCACCATTGCAACAAGCGCGAAAGCAATCGCAAAGCCTGTCTTGCGATAGGTCGCGAACACCTTGCCGCTGAGCAGCATCCCTCCAGCCAGCGCGATGACAAGCGGCGCAACGTAGCGGAGCGTATCGGGCAGCGGGGGCAAGTCGGCCAGCAAGAAGGGATCGCCCAAAAGTGCTTCGACACCCGCCACGCTCCACATCAGCAGCGGCTCGGCGGCCCAGCACGCGCCAATGAACAGGAGCGTGGTGAGCAGGGTGCCGAAATGCCCCATGCGCCAGGCAAAGCCGAGCACGGCGGCGGCAATAGCAAGTGCCATCCATTCTCCAGAGAATAGCATCGCCATCGCGCCATAACCCAGCAAAGCGGAGAAGAACTGTGCGACACGCCGCGGGTGCTTGTCTGTCTCCACGTTCAGCAGCAGACCGAAAGGAAGCAGGGCGGCGAGCCAACGCAGGGACGAGAACCAAACGGGCGCGACGTCACCGGCACCGAGGAATGAGCTTATTTCTTCATAGGGACTGGTCACTGCGAGCAATGTCAGTCCCGACAGCGCAACGGCCCATTGCAGAATGCGTGCGACAGGCTCTGCAGACCGTTCGCGCAATAGAAGGAAGGCAGGAACGGCGAGCACCGCAGTGACCAGGGGCGCACCGGTTTGGAGCACGGCCAGCAATCCACCGAGCATGGACAGCACGAACGCGGAGGCGAGCACGCCAGCCGGTCCTTGTGCGATATGCTCGTCGCGCGGAGGCCAGGCGTTCCACGCGGCCAGCGCAGGCAGGAGCGCCAGCGCCGCTGCCGCCAGGGCCAGCAGGCCGTCCTGGTCGTAAACCACCTCGACATCGAATTGGATGCAGGAAGCGACGATCAGCGCGATCGGGAAAAGGGCAAGCTGCCCCCAATCGACAGGCCGGGCTTTACCCTGCCAGACGTGCAACAGGGGAATTGCGGCGAAGAGCAGCACCGTCGCGGCGGCAATGGCGGCGAACCATGTGTGTGCCGGGTCAGGCCAGCCAGCCAGCAGGCAGGCGCTAAGCGCGGCTGCCATGGCTCCTGCTTCGCGCAGGCGTTCCTGCTTCATGCCGAGTATCGCGATGGCAGCACCCAGCAGGAGATAACAGCCCCAAGCCAGGAGGCTGTATCCCGATTGGTCCACCAGCGCGGCAATCTGCAAAGTGGCGAGACCCGCGGCCCCAATGCGACCGATCTGTCCAAACAGCCCCACGCCCATCATCGACGGGAGTAATGCGCCGATCACCACCAGGTATCCACCAACGGCCAGCACCGAGGAATTGTCGTGCGGCCCGGAGACGAGCATGAGCGCGCCCCAGCCGAGGCCGAATGCCAGTGCGGCAAGACCAAGCCAGGGGCGGCTCTGGCGCTGCCCGGTGACCGTCAAGCCGCCAGTGACCAGCGCGAGGTAGGTCGCCAGCAGCGGCAGGTCGGGATCCGTGCTGCCGGCAAGAGCAGGTGCGGCGAAGCCGCCAACCAAACCAAGCACGGCGCTTGGGAGGCCGAAGCGGAAGGAGAGCAGCACGGCGATCGCGGTCACACCCGCGAGGCCGGCAAAGGCCAGCGCCGGGCCGATCAGTCCATAATACGTGCCGGCAAGATAGAAACTGGCGTAGAGCGTAGCGAGGCCGGCCCCAGCCAGCGCCTGGCGCACGCGCTCGTCGCCGATTTTGCTTTCGAAGCGATAGGCCAGTTCGGCCGCAGCGAGCAGCGCCGAGCCGAAAACGAAGCCCAGGCCGACCCGCACGTATTCATTGAGCAGGCCCATCTCGATCGACCAGCGCACGAGGAAGAATCCCGCAATGGCAAGCGCGATCCCACCGCCCCAGATCGGCAGCAGCCGACCGAATATTTCCTCGAAGTCCAAGGTGGTGCGCCACCGATGGCCTCCCTCTTCGAAGGGTTCTTCAAAGTGTTCATCCGCTGGTTCGGCCTGAACCGGCTCGGGTGCCGGGCCAGATTTCGGCAGGGGGGACGCAAGAGGCGAAAGCGGTGGAGCAGCCTCCTCCGCTTCGAATGGCGCACGGCGCGATTCCGGCCGTTCTTCGCCCGCTGCCCGCCATTCGGGGGCATCAGCATTTGATAGGCCTTCGAGTTCGATGACCCGGCGTTCGAGTGTGACCATGCGGTTCCACAGCCAGGCCACCGCGCCGGCAATCGTCAGAAGCAGCAGGAACTCCATCGCACCATCCTCTCGACCTTGGTCCGAAGGTGGGTATCCGACAAATGAACACTGTTCAATTAAAAAATTAGACAGCGTTCAATTACGTGTTAGGAGGGTGCCGATGGGACGCCGTTCGGATCATACGCGTGATGAGCTGCGCGCATTGCTGATTGCGCACGGGTCTGCACTTATGGCCGAGCAGGGGCTGGCAAAGTTCTCGGGTCGCGAAGCCGCCAAGCGCGCCGGATATTCGGTCGGCACGATCTACAACGTCTTCGGCTCGCTCGACCAATTGATCGCAGCGATCAACTCGCACACCTTCTCGCTTTGGGCAGAGCATTTGCGCGCTCGCCTCGAAGGGGCGCCTGACGACCGGATCAAGGCGCTGGTCGAAGGCTATTTCGATTTCGCCCTGGCCCATCCGAACCTGTGGTCGGCGATCTACGATCACCGGCTGGCCGACGAGCTGACCGAGCACGACCAAGAACAGCGGGCAGTGCTGACGGCTATCGTGGAGAACGAAGTGCGCGCTGCTTTGCCAGATCCCGACATGCCTGGCGCCGATCGCTTCGCCCGCTCGCTGATCGCCACGGTGCATGGCCATTGCAGCTACGTCGTCAGCGGAACTTTCGAACTCCTCGACGAGCCCGACCCGGTCGGCAACGCGCTCGCCAGGGTGCGCGAGTGTATCGCGGCGCAACGCGGCTAAAATAGCTACTGATCTGCCATGCGGGCGAGGCGATGTCCGGAATCGCCCCGACATCGGTCGTTCCGACCTTCGCTAACCGAACTTGAAAGCGGTCGAAACCGCGATCCTCCGGCATTTCCGATTTCGGGACTGCCCGAGCAGATCCTGAGTGACCGCCTCGCGGTGGGAAACTGCCATTTCTTGATCAGTAAATTGCGTCGCTTTCAATGACCGTTTAGCAGCGCTCGATGAGCAACTCTGGACAATTTGAGCCACTCCCGGAAGCCCGGTTCAAAATAGAATTCGTCGACGGCATGGAGGCGATTACCTTCCATGCATCCCGCAACTGGTTCTCAATCCTGTTCATTGGCGTCTGGTTGACGATTTGGACCATTGGAGGTTTCGCAGCATTTAGTCAGCTCGTCTTCGGGGAAGCTCGGCTTTTCCTTGCTATTTGGCTCGTCGGTTGGGCTATCGGTTGGTTGTTTGCCGCTTCGTGGCTGGGTTGGCAGCTCGGCGGGAAGCTTCGGGTCTCGGTGCAAGAGCAAGCAATGATCTACCGTTGGGCCATGCCTTTTGTATCAAAAACCAAGCACTATGATGGACAGCAAGTGAAAAACCTCCGAACGGGCCGATCCATGTGGCCTTGGGGAGGTGGTTTCATAAATGTGAGCTATCCTCCTTTCTTTCCAATGACGTTTGGCAGCGTTCAATTCGACTACGGCGGCCGGACCCTGCACTTGATGCCGGGCTTAGACGAGGCGGAAGGTCGGCAGATCGTCGAGTGGCTCAGTAAAAGGCTGCCACGAAGCACGGTTACATCCGGTCAGTACTAAGTCCGCGATGCAGTCGATTGCAGATGGGCTGCTTACATCGCTGACTTACCGCAGACCGGACAGTCCGTGATCGGTCCAGCTCTTGTCGATAAGCGCGTGCGTTATCGTTCGGTTCGGCCCAAATGCCGATTTGATCGGTCATTATCCGATCGTAACCGACCCGCATCGCGTCCTTGAACACGGGCTTCATTTGCTCGGGACGGATTGCGACCCCCAACGCCGCCATACGCCATGCTAAATCCCCCGCCTGAACCTCCAGACGAGACCATAATATCAAGTGCGATACGGTAGTTGGCGAGGCGAAGTGAGAACGAAATAGAAACAGCTATTCCAGCTATCGTAGGCTTTCGCCGCTAATGATCGGTTCCACCACGAAGGCGAAGAATAGTAGTCGTCATCGAACGCGCCCCCTGTGGGAACAGCGATGGGAACAGGTTTGGGGACAACCCTACCCGACCGCTGAGCGGACCGCCTGTTTTCAATGACTTAGATGCAAATGGTCGGGGAGACAGGATTCGAACCTGCGACCCTCTGCTCCCAAAGCAGATGCGCTACCAGGCTGCGCTACTCCCCGACCGGGGCCGCCGAAAGTGCCGGGCGGGGCGGCGTCATGGTCCTGCATGCATCCGGTGGGCCCGGCAGGATTCGAACCCGCGACCTAGCCGTTATGAGCGGCCAGCTCTAACCGCTGAGCTACAGGCCCGTCCCGATGCATCGGCGACAGGCCGCCTAGCCCGGCGGCCCTCGCAGCACAAGCGTCCGATTGCTCATGCCGGACATGCCTAGACCTCTACGCTCGCCTTGATCTCCTCGACCGTGGTCGGCGCAACGCCGCGCTGTTCGAGATAGGCGTATACGCTGCGAAGCCAGTCGTACAATTCGTCAAGGTCGTCTTCGTTTCGGACATATGGCGTCATGCCCGGCATGAGGGAAGGGCTGTGGAAGCTGAGCACCAGCACCGGCAGCCCGTCGTCGATTGCCATGTCGATGCCGCGCAGCGCGGCCTCTTTCGGTACGCCTTCCGGCGTCAGCGCAATGCGTTCCAGCAGGCCAGCGCGCGCCATGATACCGTTGGCCTTGGGCAATTTTGCCAGCCGCGGGAAAAGCCAGCGGCCCTGATGGCGCAGCATCCCCCAGAAGACCGTCGTCAGCGGCAATTCCAGCAATTGGCGCTCCTCATCCACCCAATAGGGCTCCAGAGGATGTTGCGAATAATCGGGACCGTTGCTGGGGCTGTAATCGTAGAGTGAGCGCACCGAGCTATCGATCGCGACCCGCCGATCCTTCAGCATCTGCGCCGATTGCGCTCCAAGACCGTAGCGGCCAGCGCGATAGATTTGCGGCGTGCAGGCGAAACATTCCACGATCCGCTCCTGCAAGCGCAGGAATTTCTCGCGCTCGAGCGCGTGGGGAAGGTTGCCCGCATAGCTGTTGTAAGCGTTCACCTTCTCTTCGAACGGAGGATTGACCCACGGATGGAGCTGGATGCCGATTTCCGCCTTGCCGCGCCTGACGTAATCGCCCAGCATTTCCTGCGCCCGAGCAGAGGTGGCGATCGGCCAGTCGATCAGATAGGTCGGCACGACACCGATATTTTCGGCGAATTGCTGAAATTGCGCGATGGATTTCAGATGTTTGAGGCCGTGATCGCTGGTGCTGAATTCGCCGTCCCAGTCGAATTCTTCCTCGGTATCCACCGTTAGGAGCGAACGCTGTCCGAAACCGGGCGCGAACCGCGCTGTTTGTCGAGGCGCCGGTACGCTGCGCAGCGAAGGTGAAGCAGTCGTGGCCATGCCCGTTTCGCCCCCCGACGAAATGCTGTCGCGTGTGCTCGGCACGCCGCGAAACCCTGAGAAATCCGTTGCAAAATTCAAACCGTGGATCCCCATATCATCTCGCCGTCGGCTTGCGAAGATCGCCGCCGAGCGCATCGTGCGCATCGAAGGAAGGACGGTCGGCATCGCCAGCCATTAAGGTCGGCAAGGACAGGACGATGTCATCCTCCTCGCGGAAAAGGTCGCCTCCGAGTGCGCGGGCTTCCGCACGCGCGAGCCTGAGCGCGAAACCGGCACCGAATATACCTGAGCTCAGCGCGCCCATGGCCGGGCGTGTATCGGTGGAAAAGACGTCCTTCGCAGCGGAGAGCGTGTTGGGAAGCGCGCACCGTAATCGCATGGAATGATCTTCTCCGACCAAACGGATCATGACGGTTTCGCCAGCACCGGTTGCGGAGGCGATCGTCGCGAGGATGCGCCAGGAAAGCAGTTCCGCTTCATTGGGAGCGATTCCCACTATCGCGCGCTGGAGAGCCCATTCCGTCGCGAGCCGGGCAACGCGCGGAGACAGGACGGTTTGCAATTGCTGGCTCTGACGGCGCAGGATCGCTGCGATATCGCTTTGGCCGGAATCCATCTCGCTGATTCCGCCTTCCAGCTTCGCGAGCCGGTCCAACTCGTCGAAACCGGCCAGCATGCGCGCGCTGTCGCCGGCGATCGCGGCGGCCAAAGCGCGATATTCGTGCGGCGTGGGGCCGAATATCTGTTGCTGGATGACTTCGGCAAAGCCCTGGATGGCGTTAACCGGCGTGCGCAATTCGTGCAGCAATTGCCGGATCCGGTCGGCTTGGGCTGCGGCCCGGTCCTGCGCCGTATTCTCGGTCGGGCGGCGGAACCGTCCGAGATAGCCGTAAAAGCGCCCCCCACTGCGCGTGAACCTCGGAGAGGCATCGACCAGCCACTCACCCGCCACGCGCTCCGCTCCGGCAAGAACCAACGTAGCTTCGCGCACAGGTCTGCGATCGAAGAAAGCGGAGGCGAAGCCGCTGTCCGAGGCGCCCTGCAAGGCGTGCGGCGCGATGAGATCCGTACCCACCACCATCGGGGCGACGGGCGCATCGGCCCAGTCGATACGCCCATCGACATCGGTGCTGAAGGCGAAATTGACGAGCGGCGGACGGCTGGTCGCGCCGAAGCCTCCGCCGATGCGCGTGCTCGATCCGTGTTCGAGAGGAAGCGCTGGATCGGAAGGTCGGAGGGATGGGGGCGCCTTCTGCCTCGGCGTCGTGACGGCCTCGGTGTGGTCGCGTGCTTTCTGGAAGGCTTCGATGCGCCGCCTGATATCGCCGATTCCGGAAGAGGAGGCGGGATCGCTCGAAGAATCTTCGATCCGCTCGGCGAGGATTGCATCGGCCGGGATAGCAGCATCGGACTGTTCGTCTGGCACCTCGAGGGCAGGGAGGGCCTTCTCAGGCTCGGGCAGGCCGCGATCGCTCACTCCGAGGCGATCCAGAACCGCGAGAGCACCAGCGGGAAGATCGTCGCGATGCCTCAGGAACCCGCGGGCGCGGATCGGAAGCTCGGGAATGAGGCTCGCCCATTCCCGCTCGCTGAGAGCGGAGCGGGCAAGCGCGGTGGAGGCTATCCCAGGCTCGGCCTGCGCGAACCATTTGACGAGCTCTGGATTGCGGATGCGCTTGCCGCTTTCCGCCACGATTCTGGCCCGCTCGGCGACGGGGATAAGCTCGGCCAGCGCGTTCAGCCGCAAAAAGGCCGCGCTCACGATGCTGGTATCCGCTGTGCCGTTCCCGTTCGGACTGCCTTGCGCGCTGCCTAGCAGATCGAGCAATTGCCGATACTGCGTGCGCGCGGCTCGCTCGCCTGTGGCGCGATGGCGCAGCACTGTGGCAAGGCGATCGTCGAAAAGCATCGAAACTCCGGAAAATGGGACGGGGCGGCAGCATGAGCGCCAGACCGGTCGACCCTGCCATCCGCGTCCCTCATATAGCGTGAACGAACAGACTTACCGAAAAGTTGCGCCTGCGTTGCAAAGCGGGTCGATTGCTGCCAAGCATAATATTATTAGCCTTGCGCGCATTTCAACGCAGGTTACATTCCAATTTTTGGCACATTGTCCTGTAGGTGCCGTACTGCTTGGGGGCAGGAACGACATGGCAAATCTTGATGCGATCGATCGCAAATTGCTTACCGAACTGCAGCGCGAAGGGCGCGTGACGAATGTTGAACTCGCCCACCGTGTGGGGCTGACCGCGCCTCCCTGTCTGCGCCGCGTGCGCGCTCTGGAGGAAGAGGGCGTGATCCGAGGCTATCATGCGGAGCTCGACCCGGCGTCTTTGGGGTTCTCGATTACGGTTTTCGCGATGGTCAGCCTGAAGAGCCAGGCCGAAAGCGCCTTGCGCGAATTCGAAGCGGCGATGAACGATCTGCCCGAAGTGCGCGAAGTGCACATGCTCAATGGCGAGATCGATTTTATCCTCAAGATCGTCAGCCGCGATCTGCAGAGCTTTCAGGAATTCCTGACGAGCAAGCTGACGCCTGCACCCAATGTTGCGAGTGTCAAGACCTCGCTCACCATCCGCAACAGCAAGAACGAGCCGGGCGTTCCGCTCGAATGAGCGCCGGCGGCCCGCCGTAAGCGAATTGCCAGTTTGCGGACAGCGGTCATCGCGCGAGCGATCCACCCACCTTACCAAATAATCAAAGCTGCTCTCGCTGCCGTAGGAGCGTGGCGTTCGACGCTTCGCCGGGCGCAAACTGGTGCGCCATTGCCGCCATATTTTTGTCAGCTGTTGCGGACTTCCCGATCCAGATATGACCTGAAGCGAATTCCCGATTACAAATTTTACCCATTTTTATGAAAGACTCGATTAACTCGGATCGAGGTAGGATCGAACAGGTCGATCTTCAGGCGCTTAGATAAAATGGGAGGTCAAACTTGCTGCACTCGATTCCTCCTTCCAGCGTCAAAGTCGGCATGTATGTAACGAAATTTGGTGGGACCTGGCTCGATCACCCGTTCTGGTTTTCGCGGTTCGTCGTCAAACCCAAGGACGTGATGCGGATCAATGAGGCCAGTATCCCCTATGTCGTGATCGACGACGAGCGGGGCGTCAGGCCCGAATCACCCGCTGTCGAAGAGCAGACCGGACCTGTCGCGGATTCAGCCACCGCCTCCGAAAATCCGGAAGCCGTAAAAGTTCGCCCCAAACCATCATCCGGTTTTCAGATCGCGAAACCGGTCCGGCGCGGTCCGGTCTTCGAACCGGCGCGGCGCGAGAATGATCGCGAGCGGGCCCGCAATATCGTGGACGGATCGCTCGCGACGATGAAGCGTACGCTCAGCGATGTTCGGCTGGGTCGCGCGGTGCGGCTGGTAGAGGTCACGGAGCTTGTCGACGGGATCGTCGGCATGGTCGAACGGAGCCCGCGAACTCTTCTCGAGATCCTTCGTCTCAAGAAGAAGGACGAATACACCTATCTCCACTCCGTCGCGGTCTGTTCGCTGATGGTGAACGTCGCGCGCCATCTGGGCAGGAGCGAGGCCGAGGTGCGCGATTACGGCATGGCTGGCCTGCTTCACGACATCGGTAAGATGGGTGTCGACGAAGAAATCCTGAACAAGCCCGGCAGCCTCAGCGAAGCTGAATACGAACGGGTACGCCAGCACCCCAAATACGGCCATGAACTGCTGCTGAAGACCGCCAATATTCCCGAATTGGCGCTCGACGTCTGTCTGCACCATCACGAACGCGTCGACGGCAAGGGCTATCCTCACAAGCTTTCCGGCGACGATCTGAGCGAGGCGGCGCGGCTTGGAGCGATCTGTGACGTCTATGACGCCCTCACATCCGATCGTACCTATAAAAGCGCATGGACCCCGGTCGAAACCGTGACGGCGATGTGGCGTTGGCACGGCCAGTTCGATCGTGATCTGCTCTTCGCCTTCATGCAGGCGATGGGCATTTTCCCGACCGGGATTCTGGTCGAATTGCGCAGCCGGCAATTGGGCGTCGTGCTGGAGAACGGCAAGCGCAATTCGCGTCCTCGCATCCTGATATTCCATGCCCTGGGCCGGGCGAAGCGGGTTCCTCCTGTGGAGATAGAGCTGGACGACGATTTCGCGAACGACGCCATCGTCGCAATCGCGGACCCCGAAAAGTTCGGCCTGACAATCGAGGAATGCCGCCCGGACGCCATCTGGAACGAATGGGGCGGGTTGGACGTGAAACAGGCCTCCGGCTAGGAGCCGCCACCGCGTTTTTGCGCGACCAGGCGCTCGACCGCTGCGACAGAGGCAGCGATCGCCTCGTCCCGATCCAGCGCGCTCGTGTCGAGCGTGATTGCATCATCCGCCGCGACCAAAGGCGCAACGGCGCGGTTGCGGTCCCGCTCGTCACGCCTTCTCAAATCGTCGGCGATCTCCAGCAAGGTCACCTTTACGCCGCGTTCGCGCATTTCGAGGAAGCGACGCTGCGCGCGTGCTTCCACGCTGGCGATGACGAAGAGCTTTGCATCCGCTTCCGGCGCGATCACCGTACCAATATCGCGGCCGTCCAGTACGGCGCCTTTTGCCTGCGTGGCGAAACTGCGCTGGCGTTCGAACAGCGCCTTGCGCACGTTGGGATGGATCGAGACGCGGCTGGCAAGGCCGCCTGTCTCTTCGTCGCGCAGGCTCGGATCGCCGAGCAACGCATCGGGAAAGTTGCAGGCCGCCAGCGCATCGCCCGCATCGTCGGGATCGCCGCCGTCGAGGAAGACCTGCCGACCGACCGCGCGGTAAAGAAGGCCGGTATCGAGATGCGGCAGATCGAAATGCGCGGAAAGCGCCTTTGCGATCGTGCCTTTGCCGGAAGCGGTGGGTCCGTCGACGGCGATGATCATGATCTGCTCCTGCGTTCGCGTACGGCCTTGGCCAGACCCCACAAGGCGATCGCGGCCCAGAACCCTTCCAGCACAAGGCTGGGCCAATTGGTGTGGACCAGCAGCGACACCGTCAGAAGCGCCGCACCGATCAGATTGGTGCCGTGAAGGACGAAGGGATTCGGGTCGTCCTTCCATGTCAGATAGGCATAGGCCGCGATGATGCAGGCCATGCCGACGAAGCCGACGAGAGTGGCAAGGTCCAATGCCTCGCTCATCGGGTCGCCGCGTCGAGCAGAGCGGTGAAGTTCGGGAAGCTCGTCGCAATCGGATCGATGCTGTCGACCGCCACGCCGTCGCGGCTGGCCAGCCCTGCGACCGCCATGCTCATTGCTATGCGATGGTCGAGATGCGTAGCGACAGGGCCGCCCCCAGCCAGAGCTACGCCGCCGCTGCCGTGAACGGTCAGGCCGTCATCGTTTTCCTCGACCGTCGCGCCTGCGGCGCCAAGCGCGGCGGCCATGGCGGAAAGGCGATCGCTTTCCTTCACGCGCAATTCCTCAAGACCCGACGTGACGGTTGTGCCTTCGGCCAATGCAGCGGCGACGAACAGCACCGGAAATTCGTCGATCATGCTCGGTGCGATCGCCGGATCGACCGCGACGCCGGTCAGTTTCGCATGCCGCACCCGCAGGTCGGCAACCGGCTCGCCGCCGACCTCGCGCCGGTCGAGATAGTCGATGTTCGCGCCCATCTGTTCGAGCACGCGATAGATCCCGTCGCGCGTGGGATTGAGGCCGACATTCTCGATCACGAGATCGCTTTCCGGCACCAGGCTGGCCGCGACCGCGAAGAATGCGGCGGAGGAAGGGTCGCCCGGCACCATGACATCGCAAGGGTTGAGATCGCAGGGGCCGGTGATCGCGATCCTGCGCTCGCCCGCGCTCTCCTCCACCTCCACGTCAACGCCGAAACCCCGCAACATGCGTTCGGTATGGTCGCGAGTCGGGATCGGTTCGATGACGGTTGTCGTGCCCGGCGTATTGAGCGCGGCGAGCAGAATGGCGCTCTTGACCTGGGCGCTCGCCACTGGAAGCCGGTATTCGATCGGAACGGCGGGATGGGCGCCCTCTACGATCATCGGGAGCCGCCCGTCGGCGGATTGGAAGCTGGCACCCATCTGCGTGAGCGGGTCGGTGACCCGGCCCATCGGACGCTTCGACAGGCTGGCATCGCCGATCATGCTGGCGCGAAATCCGTGGCTTGCGAGCAGCCCCATCAAAAGGCGCGCGGACGTACCGCTATTGCCCATGTCGAGCGGCATACCGGGTTCGAGCAGGCCCCCGACGCCGACACCATCGACGATCCAGGCGCCGCCGTCCTGCACGATCGTAGCCCCCATCATACGAAGGGCAGCGGCGGTGGCGAGAACGTCCTCGCCCTCAAGCAGGCCCTCGATCCGGCTGCGCCCGACCGCCAGCGCCGAAAACATGAGCGAGCGGTGACTGATCGATTTGTCACCCGGCACGCGGATGCGGCCCTTCAGGGGGCCGGCGGGCAAGAAGCGATGGGCGGTCACGATAGAGTCCGGTGAGGCTGGAAAGAGGGGAGGCCCGGCGCTTTGACAGTGGTGGGCCGTTCTGGCAAGGCGCGCGCGCTGTTGATTCCTGCCTTGTCGAACGCAACGCAGGTTCCCATCAAGACAGAACGATTTCATCGCCTGCGGCAGCGTGCCGGGGCGCCAAGCCAAGGATTACACATGGTCAAACCGGAATGGGGCACCAAGCGGACCTGCCCGAAATGCGGCACTCGCTTCTACGATCTGAACAAGGACGATCCCGTAACCTGCATCGAATGCGGTGAGGAGTGGACGCCGGAACCCGTGCTCAAGTCCAAGCAGCCGATTCCCTTCGAGGAAGAGAAGAAGGACAAGGACGGCGAAGCCGACAGCGATCTGGCCGATGACGATCTGGACGATATCGACGACGACGAGGATTCGCCCGACAACGAGGTCGATCTTGGCGGAGACGACGATCTCGGCGTGTCCAAGGGCAAGGGCGACGACGACGAGGAAGAAAGCTGAGTCAGACCGAGTTTTTTGACTTGCAACGGACGCGCCCTGATTATAGAGGGCGCGTCCTGTCCACCGGGGATACTCGGTGGGCGACGAATGGCGCGGGGCCTTAGCTCAGCTGGGAGAGCGCTACAATGGCATTGTAGAGGTCAGCGGTTCGATCCCGCTAGGCTCCACCATTCGAAGGTTTCCGGGTTGTAACAGCCCACAGTACAAAGCCGAATTCGCTCGAATTCGCAACGCTGGCCGACGAGTTCTCGTCCGCCGGCGTTTTTCGCGTTTGATCCGGCGCCTTCTGCGCACAAGGAGTTGAAAGACCATGTTCGACACTCTGTCCGACCGTCTCGGCTCCGTCTTCGATCGCTTGAAGGGCCGCGGTGCGCTGTCCGAACAGGACGTGCGCGACGCGATGCGCGAAGTGCGGATCGCTCTGCTCGAAGCGGACGTGGCTTTGCCCGTCGTGCGCCGCTTCATCGATGCTGTCACCGAACGCGCCATCGGTCAGGACGTATTGCGTTCCGTCACACCTGGACAGCAGGTCATCAAGATCGTCGACGACGAACTGACCGCCATGCTCGGCGGGGGCGAAGACGCCGATGCCGATGCGGGCAAATTGAAGCTCGAGGCAAAGCCGCCGGTCGTTATCATGATGGTCGGCCTGCAAGGCTCGGGTAAGACGACGACCACCGCCAAGCTCGGCCGCCTTATCCGCGAAAAGCATGGCAAGAAGGCGCTGATGGCCTCGCTCGACGTCAATCGTCCGGCGGCGCAGGAACAGCTTCAGGTGCTGGGCACCCAGGTCGATGTCGCGACCCTGCCGATCATTCAGGGCCAGCAGCCGGTCGATATCGCGCGCCGCGCGCTCGAAAGTGCGAAGCTTCAGAACGCCGACGTTCTCCTGCTCGATACGGCGGGCCGCCTGCATGTCGACGAGGCGCTGATGGCCGAGATGAAGGCTGTCGCCTCGGTCTCGACGCCCACCGAAGTGCTGCTCGTCGTCGACAGCCTGACCGGTCAGGACGCGGTCAACGTCGCCAAGAGCTTCACCGACGAAGTGCCGCTGACCGGCGTCGTCCTCACCCGGATGGACGGCGATGCGCGCGGCGGCGCGGCGCTCTCCATGCGCTTCGTCACCGGCAAACCGATCAAGTTCGCGGGTACGGGCGAGAAACTGGACGCGATCGAGGCCTTCGACCCCAAGCGCGTCGCGGGCCGCATTCTCGGCATGGGCGATGTGGTCAGCCTCGTCGAAAAGGCCGCGGCCAGCGTCAAGCAGGAAGACGCCGAAGCGCTCGCCAAGAAGATGGCGAAGGGCCAGTTCGACCTCGACGATCTGCGCATGCAGTTGAAGCAGATGCAGAATATGGGCGGGCTGGGCATGCTGGCAGGCATGATGCCGGGCATGAAGAAGGCCAAGGCCGCGATGGCGCAGAGCGGGATGGACGACAAGGTGCTCGTCCACATGGATGCCATCATCGGCTCCATGACCGCCAAGGAAAGAAAACGGCCCGAACTGATGAACGCCAAGCGCAAGAAGCGCGTGGCGGCAGGTTCGGGCACGCAGGTGCAGGACGTCAACAAGGTGCTGAAGATGCATCAGGAGATGGGCCGCGCCATGAAGCAGATCAAAAAGATGGGCGGATTGAAAGGCCTCGGCGCGCTGTTCGGCGGCGGTGGCGGGGGAATGGGTGGCGGAATGCCCGGCCTTCCCGGCGCCG
>NZ_LWFF01000041.1 GCF_001635685.1 Erythrobacter sp. HI0063 | reverse complement strand
GCTTTCGGACAATGCCGAGCTTTGGCTGACCCCGCTTTTGCAGGGGCGCCGCGATCTCGCGCTGGCGAAGGGGCGTCTTACCGATGCTGTGCTCGGCCTGCTGGATTGGGACAGCCGCCAGAGGCTTGACCGGCTGGCCCCGCGCGAATTCGTGTCGCCTGCGGGCACGCATCACGCGATCGATTATACCGGGGACGACGCGCCCAGCGTGGAAGTGCGGGTGC
>NZ_LWFF01000040.1 GCF_001635685.1 Erythrobacter sp. HI0063 | reverse complement strand
CTACAACCAGCCCATTACCCGGCCAGGGCGACCAATCAATGCGCAGGGGTTTACATCTCTCCATTTCGACTTCGAAGCAATCAACAGAGCTCACCTCGAATACGGCCGTTCGAATGCTCAGGGTCGCAAAGTCAGCCCAGACGATCACATCATATACATCGAGAGAGAGGAGGCCGCCGCCGAACTTCTCGATGCGCTCAAGCCAGCTGCGCCGTCCGGCGCCGAAGACTTCCTCGAATACCA
>NZ_LWFF01000039.1 GCF_001635685.1 Erythrobacter sp. HI0063 | reverse complement strand
TTCCATGTAATAGGGAAAGCGGCTGGAACACCCGATACCGGAGATGAACACCGTCTTCGCAGGGTCTGCGCCCAGCTGCGGCAGCGTGCGCTGGACGGCTTTCAGGATCGCATAATCCCCGCAGCCGGGGCACCAGCGGACCTCCTGGTCGGTTTCCCAGTCCTTAAGCGTGGTTTCGAATTTAGCGGGTGCGTTCATAGCGGTCACTCGATTTGAAGATGAGAAAAATTGCCAGCGAGACGA
>NZ_LWFF01000038.1 GCF_001635685.1 Erythrobacter sp. HI0063 | reverse complement strand
CATAATTGCCGAGATCCTGCGCGAGCTCGTCGACCGAGATGCGAAAACATGCATGTGGTTTCATGGGATCAGAACCTTTCGATTGCTTACAACAATCCCGCCGACCGCTGAGCCGTGTGGGCGATGCGGTCGGGCAGGCAAAAAGGTTCGTGAGCGTGATAGCCAATCGGGCGCGGAATGGAAGCCCCGCTCGCAGCTTTCGATGAAAGCGCGCTCTTCTAGCGTTCGAGCTGACGCATCAGATACCCCGCGCCTGCCGGCGTGACATTCACAGCGATCGCGAGCTTGTTG
>NZ_LWFF01000037.1 GCF_001635685.1 Erythrobacter sp. HI0063 | reverse complement strand
CACCAACGGTGATCCGCATGGTGACCGTTCCGGACTCGTCACGCCGCAGGGCGCTGGAGGGATAGTCGGACTGGATCCGAGCAGCCCACCGAGCTGCGTTATCCGGCGACACGCTACGAGCCTGCGAAGGCGGGGGCGGGGGCTCTTCCACATCGATCGTGGTCACGCGTTCGAGCACCTTGGTAGCAGCCTCGTAAGCGAGACCGGTGACGAGCGCGTAGCCTAGGGCAATATGGATGAGGGCAACGATAATAATCGCGATCACGCGATTGCCGCTCATCTGTTGGTCAGCATAAGCCATTCGGTCGCATCACTCCATCGTCCGTACCGGGCGGACCCGGCGGCCATTCATCCGAGACGCCGTAGCGTTACTCGGACGGCGTTCTGGTGTTCCGCCGACATCCTTCCCAAGCCCCCCCAACGGCGTCAGCCATCGGAAGTTTCCGAAAAGGTCCGCTGCGGACCCGCCGGGGCAATTTTGTAATCTTTATCCCCGGACCGCCCGATCCTGTAGCCATGGTGACCGTACGGGGCAATCGCTTTATCGGTTAACCCTTGATTCACCGCTTAGGGCCTCCAATTCGAACCAAGGTGCGCGGTCGCGATGGAACCGGTCGCGCGCAAGATCGACTGGTAAATCTTCCGATCGGCTCAAACACTGGAACGCCCATGACCTTTATCACCCGCTCAATGCGCCTTGCGCTGTTTGCCGCCAGCTGTGCGGCGCTGTCGGCCTCCCCTGTCGTGGCGCAGACCGTGCCGCCAGCGTCCACAGCGCCGACCTATGCCGATCTGGTCGCGCTAGCCGAGGGCGCGCCGCTGGTCCTGAAGGCGCGGATCAAGGACCAGGCGGTCCTCAAGCCCGAACGCGCGCCCAACCTCGCGCCCGGCTTCGCGCGTCTCTATGTCGAGGCACAGACCCAGGCGCTACTCGCGGGCAATGTCCCGGTCGGCGAATCGCTGCGCTATCTCGTCGACGTACCTCTCGATGCGAAGGGCAAGGTGCCCAAGTTCAAGAAGCAGGAGGTGGTCCTGTTCGCCCGCCCGGTCACGGGCCGACCGAACGAGCTGCAATTGGTCGATCCGCGTGCCCAGCTTGCCTGGACGCCCGATCTCGACGCGCGCCTGCGACCCGTGCTCGAACAGCTGGCGGCCGCCGATCGCCCGCCACAGGTAACCGGCGTGCGCGACGCGCTGTCCATCGCAGGCACGCTGGTGGGCGAATCGGAAACGCAGCTGTTCCTCGACACGGCGAATGACGGGCCGGTTTCGATCACCGTCGTGCGCCGTCCGGGGATGGAACCGCGCTGGGGCGTGTCGTGGACCGAGATCGTCGACCAGGCGGCGCGACCGCCGCGCACCGGTACTCTCGAATGGTATCGCCTTGCCTGCGCTTTGCCACGCACTCTGCCTGCCGAGGCGAATCTGTCGCGCGATGCGGAAAGCCGCGCGCGCGCCGCGGAGGATTACAGTTACGTGATCAGCCGCCTCGGCGCGTGCGAGCGACGGCGCGGTTCGAACCAGAGCTAGGGCTGCGGCAAGACAAACTGGTTCC
>NZ_LWFF01000036.1 GCF_001635685.1 Erythrobacter sp. HI0063 | reverse complement strand
CGCCGCAATTCAAGGCAGGCGATTTCGATGCCGGAGTGACGCAGGGTGTCGATGCCATCCTGGATCACCTGGCGAACAGTCCGGAAGACGCGATCGCGATCGAAGAGGCGCAGCAGGCCGCCCGGCAGGAACGTCAGTCGCGCGATGGTGGTTTTCCAATCGGCACGATCATCTGGATCGCCTTCCTCCTGTTCTTCTTCGTCCTTCCGATGTTGCGCGGCCGCGGGCGCAAGCGTCGCTTCGGAGGCAGAAGGCGCGGACGAGGCGGCCCATGGGGCAATGCGGCGCGCGACATCATCCTGTGGGAAGCTGGCAAGGCCGTGGTTCGCGGCCTTTCCGACGGCGACGATTGGGGCGGTGGCGGCGGCTTCGGAGGCGGCGGGTTCGGTGGCTTCGGCGGCGGCATGTCCGGTGGCGGCGGCGCTTCGGGAGGCTGGTAGATGGCGTATCTTTCCGAAAAGGAGCATAAGCTCGTTTCTGATGCCGTCGCACAAGCGGAAAGGGCGACCAGCGGCGAAATCGTGACCGTCCTGGCCGATCGCAGCGATGGCTTTTCGGACGTCGTGCTCGTTTACGCGGCGGGCATGGCCTTTACCGCGATGAGCGTGTTTGCCGCCCTGCCCCTGCCTTTCCTCGACCTGTGGGACGCCCTGATCGGCGGCTGGGGGCACGATTGGACGACGGGAGAACTTGCGAGCATGACGATCGCACTGGGCCTCACGGCGTTCGCGGCGACCTGGTTGCTTCTGGCCATCGATCCATTGCGGTTCGCCCTCATTCCCAAACCCGTAAAAGCCGCGCGCGCACGCGACGCCGCGATCCGTCATTTCAAGGTCGGTGCGGAGAGCCGCACGCATGGGCGCACCGGCGTCCTCCTCTACCTCTCCATGCGCGAGCACCGCGCGGAGATCGTCGCCGACGAAACGATCGCAGGGCAGGTCCCGGCAGAGGTATGGGGTGAGGCGATGGCAGACATGCTGGCCGAAATTCGCGAAGGGCGCATCGCCGAAGGTCTGGCGGTGGGCGTACGCGATGTCGGCGCGGTTCTGGCCGAGCGCTTCCCGCGCGATGCCGAGGACACCAACGAGCTGCCCGATCGGCTGATCGAGGTCTGACCTTCGATTCAGCCTCGCCCGTGCCGAATGCCAGTCCCGAACGGAAATCCATGATCGATCCCCGCAACACGCCCGACCACGACGCCCCCGAGACGATCGAGTGGCAGGGCGACTACATCACCGCCAAGACGCGGGGGCGGTGGGAATATGTCGGGCGTGCGCGCAATATCCGCGCCGCCGTGATCCTGCCCCTGATCGGCGACGACGTGATCCTCGTCGAACAATATCGCGTGCCGCTGGGTTGCAATTGCATCGAACTGCCCGCGGGCCTGATTGGCGATGAAGAGGGCTATGCCGATGAAGACGATCTGGCCGCCGCAGGCCGCGAACTTGAGGAGGAGACCGGCTTTCGCGCGGGCAGGCTGGAAGAGATCGGGCGGTTCTATTCCTCTCCCGGCATGGTCAGCGAAAGCTTCACGCTCGTCCGCGCGACCGAGCTCGAAGAGATCGGACCCGGTGGCGGAACCGACAGCGAGGATATCGCGGTGCACCGCGTTTCGCGCGCCGGGCTGAAGGATTTTCTCGACCGGAAACGCGCCGAAGGTTGCGGCGTCGACGTGCGCCTGCTCTTGCTGCTGGGACAGGATATAATCGCAGGAGAGTGACTATGGCCGAAGCGAATAAGGGCCGGGCGAATAAAGGCAGGTGCGCGGGCAAGCTGGCGCTGGTGACGGGTGCGGCGCAAGGTCTGGGGCGCGCCCATGCGACCCGGCTGGCTGAAGAAGGCGCGCGCGTGCTCTGCACTGACCGGAACGGCGAAGGCGCCGAAGAAACCGCGCGACTGATCAACGAGGAATTCGGCGAAGGAACCGCCTTTGCCTGCGCCCACGACGTCACCGAACCGGACGATTGGACGAAGGCCGTCGATATGGCGCGCGACAAGCTCGGCGGGTTGAACGTGCTGGTCAACAATGCCGGGATCGGCGTTGGCGGCAATATCGAGACCTGCGATTTCGACGACTGGAAGCGGTGCTTCTCAGTCAATGTGGATTCGATCTTTCATGGTTGTCAGGCCGCGCTTCCGCTGATGCGCGAACATGCGCCGGGATCGATCGTGAATATCTCCAGCATTGCCGGGCTGATCGCCAGCGACACCATGCCGGCCTATAATTCGTCGAAGGCGGCGGTGTGGATGCTGTCGAAGTCGATCGCGCTCCACTGTGCCAAGAACCGCATGGATATCCGCTGCAATTCGGTCCACCCGACCTTCGTGGATACGCCGATACTCGACGGGACGGCGAAGAACCACAATCTGGACAAGGACGTGCTGCTGGAAAAGCTTGCCCGCCAAATCCCCTTGAAGAAGGTCGGCGAACCCAACGATATCGCCGATGCCGTTGTCTATCTCGCCAGCGACGAGAGCAAATTCATGACCGGCGCGGAGCTGAAGCTCGACGGCGGAATCTCCGCTATGTAAATTTCTCTGCGATTGCTTCCGAGGGGGCGGCCTGGCGGTCGGGAGGGAGAACGGATCATCTCCCTCCCCTTAATCCGCGATCAGTCCGATCGCGAGGTAGATCAGCAGGAAGCTGCCGAAGCCGAGCAGCGTGCCGAGGACGAAGCCGACCCGCACCAGAGTGACGTCGATTCCGAAATGGCGGGCAATGCCGGAGCACACGCCCATCAGCTTGGCATTGCGGCGGTCGAGCGCGAAGCTCTTGCTGGGCGTGCCGCCGGTGGATGAGTTGCGAAGATCGTTCATGCCAGCATTCCGTTCGGAGTGGCGGGGACGATCGCGGTGGCGAGAAACACGGCCGAGAGGGCGAGCGAGAAGGCGGCTGCGAACAGCTTGTTGCCGTCGAAGTCGAACATGAGATGATTTCCTTGTTGCTAAATGGGCTTAGGCGATGAGGCCGGACGGGCTGGCGGGGACGATCGCGGCGGCCATGCAGATGGCCGAAATGGCGAAAGCGGCGATGGCGGCGAAGGCGTTGTTGGCTTTGAAGAGAGACATTTTTGAATTTCCTTTTTCCCTGAACCCCGGCCCTTCCGGGGATGCCAGAATGATTGCAACCGCCGTGCCAAACTTGAAAAACGGCTGAATTTCGCCGTTTCGGCCTCCTCGCTTCCTGACGCGTTCGTTCATCAATCCGAAAGGTT
>NZ_LWFF01000035.1 GCF_001635685.1 Erythrobacter sp. HI0063 | reverse complement strand
AACCGAGGCGCTTGGCCGATCGCGCGGCGGCTTCACCACCAAGCTCCACGCAAGGTGCGATGCCAGAGGCTTGCCCCTCGGCTTCGTGCTGACACCGGGGCAAGCGCACGATGTGCAGGGCTTCGCACCGCTGTTCCGCATGATAACTGACCGGATCGAGGCCTTCCTGGCTGATCGGGGATACGATGCCGATGCGATCCGCGAAGAGATTGAGGCGGCGGGCGTCGAGGCGGTGATCCCGGCCAAGGCGGGCCGGCGTAATCCCGCCGCGCATGATCGCGCGAAATACAAGTGGCGCAACCTGATCGAGCGACTGTTCAATAAACTCAAGAACTGGCGACGCGTTGCGACCCGCTACGACAAAACCAAGGAATCCTATCTCGGCTTCGTCGCGCTCGCCTCAGTCAAACTCTGGATACCCTTTGTCCACGAAACCTAGTCAATTCGGGTGAGCTTTTCGAAACTTTCGCCATAAGCCCAAAACTTCACGATAAGCTCACTGAGGGGATGAATAACATTGAGGAGATAGATCAAGGGATGAAAGTTCTCCCCTCCTCTCTCTTACTAAGTATCGTAGCGACATTCGACTCCATAATTGGCGATTTTCTTAAGGATTTAATCACTAGAGACCCTGCCTCTATAGACTTTGGAGATAAGTCTTTCTCCTATCGCGAGCTGTTCAAGACCAAAGAGATCGAAACTCTCAAAAACAATATTATTGACGACGAAGTAAACCGACTACTTCGCGATTCTCATAAAGAGCAAGTGAGATATATTGAGAAGCTCTCTCAAACAGAGATAATCAATCACCACGAGCGCTGGAGAAATTTTTACGAGGTTTTCGAAAGACGAAACCAG
>NZ_LWFF01000034.1 GCF_001635685.1 Erythrobacter sp. HI0063 | reverse complement strand
TCGACATCGGCTACGAATTCGCCCTCCCGCGCGGTCCGCGTCTTGCGCTTGTCGAGCTTCTTCTGGGGTTTGTGGACGAGCCCACGCTCAGCATTCGAGAGATGCGTATAGTGCCGTTGGGTTCCTGCCCGTTCGAGGGTCGCGGTCATGATCTCGGCCACCCTGCGGCGTGCATGGCGCCAATATTCGCCGCCATCGAGGTCCGCGCGATAGTCCTTGGCGATCTCCCAGCCATAGGCCTCGGTGCGCGTCATCGGCCGCCAGCTGCCGCAGATATGGCCATGGAAATTGCGCTGATCCCCATCCGGATCCGGCCGGTGGAGCGCCGCGGCATAGGGCAGGCCATGACGGCCGAACAGTTCGTGCGCGACCGCTTTCAGGATTGCGACCCGCACCTCCTGCGGAACGTCATGCGGCATCTGGATGATGATATTGACGTTGATCTTCGCATCCGCCCGGCTCTCGCGCTGCGTCAGTTCGAGAACGTCCGCGCCCATGAGGATTTCGTCGAGATCACCGCCCATGTTGCTGAAGAATATCGACCTGCCCAGGGGATCGAGTTCGCAATGTTCCGCGTCGGACATATAGACGATCCTGCGCCCCGCGATGCCGAAGGAATGCCGCTTCGCGCCATCGTAATCGATCATCATCACGATCGCGCGTCGACCCTGCCGGTCGAGAATGGGCGCCTCGTAGGATGGCAGCGGAACCATGGCTTTCGATACAATTCGGCGCGGTTTGCGGCGGAATTCCTTGCGGTTCTGCTGCTCGACGCGGACCCGGATCTTCCTAGGCGGGAACCGTCTTTCGACCCGGTCGAGCTTGCGCTGAATCGCCTTGTTGATACGAGCCTGAAGCCGATCGTCGCGCAGGATCGCGGCCATCCTGCGCCGCTCGTGGCGGCTCGCCGAGACCGCATCGCGGCGGTGAATGGCGATGTCCTTCACCGCTGCCCGGGTCAGCGAGACGATGGTCCCGTCAAGCGTATAGGAATAGGTGCGCGCGAGGCCATCGCGCTCCTCGGCTGTTGGTGGTGTGGGGGTCCTTTTCGTTTGGCGCATGCTAAACAATTTCTCTCGCTAAGACCCCCACACCCCCTTTCTGTCCTTCTTGGTTCTTCTAATCCTGCAACCCAATGCGTAACCAATCTTCAGCAGCATGGGTTGGGTCTTCGGAAACACCTGATGATGTAGTTGTGAGAACGACCGGTGACGTCAGCTTCGCGCCCCCAATTTCGGACGTTCGGCGGACTTAGCATTGATCCCAAAACCCGCCGTTCCTTTATGCCGTCGCGATCAACAGGCTCGGGTGGGAACCGAACTCGTCGGACTATACTCGGCGACCGATTACCCGAAGGGACGCGGAAGGTGAGCTAGTGCAACGGTGTCAAACAGTGCGACGTCTGCTTCTTCGAGCGGCGTAGCTGACGGAACCACCGCGATCGACATCACGTTGAATCGCGGGCCGCCGATCACTATATTGTTTCGCAAGAATAACATCTTGCCGTCAGGTCATCAGCTTGCCCGTCTATGTCGCCGGAGGGGGCGGAACCCACCTCGAACCACGTGTCACCAGCCACTACCTCGCCGCGCTGATCGCGGAGGGCGGCGCGCGCGGCGTGCTTGGGACGGTCACGGCGGTGAAGACCCAACAGTCGGAGATCGACGCGCCGCTGGACGACCTCGTCGTCGATGGCCGCCTGCCCGACGGCACCCCGACGCGGCTAGACCTGCAGGTCACCACCACGCTGTCGTTCACCGACAGCGACGACAAGTGGGCTGACATCGTCCCCCGCGCCTGGGCCACCTTCAGGCGGACCGGGTTCAATCCCGACACCGACCGCATCGGCGTCGCCGTCAGCCAGACCACGACGAAGCTGGAACGCAGCGTGCAGCCGCTCCTCGCGCGCGCCCGGCACGCGGCGGATGCCGCGCAGTACCGGAAGCGGCTCGCCGTCGCCAACGGTTCGAACAAGGACCAGCGCGAGTTCCAGCGCATCCTCGATGAGCTGATCCGAAAGCGGGAGGCGACTGCCACCGACGCGGACATCCTCGCGTTCATGAAGTCGCTGACGATCATCGCCTTCGACCTCGACCAGGAGGACGCGTCGCGCGACCGGCTCGCCTCCGTCGACCAGCTGGCTCCCGTCGTCGGCGGGCCAGACGAGGCGCGGCGCACTTGGAGCAGTCTCACGGCGATGGCCAGCCGCATCATCCCGAGCGGTGGCGGCGTGGACCGCGCGACCGTTGCGCGCGAACTCCAGGTCGAGGGCGTGACCAGCGGTTCGGACCGGGCGCACGCGCGGCTCATCGACGCGCTGACCCAGGAATCGCATCACGCCCTGACGAGCATCAGGGACACGATAGGCGGACGGCGGATCAACCGCGACGTGGTCAACGGGCAGGTCCTCGACGCGCTGAGCGAGGTCAGGCTGGTGCGCGTCGTGGGCCAACACGGCGCGGGCAAGTCGGCGGTGCTGAAGCGGATCGCCCTCGACCAGCCGGCGGGCGCGCCAATCCTCGTGCTCCGCGATCTGCGGGTCACGGGAGGCGGCTGGCCGGCCCACGCCGCGAAGTTCGGCGCCGTCGTTCCCCTGACAACGACGCTGCGTGAACTCGGGCGTGGCGGTTCGCGCACGCTCTTCATCGACGGTGCGGACAAGATGGATGCCGCGACCCAGGTCACGGTCAACGACGTCCTGCGGACGATCTCCGACACCCCCGACCTGGACGACTGGCGGGTGATCATGACGATGCGCGAGGAGAACGCGCAGCGTGTGGACGGCTGGCTGGATCCCGACGCGAACGCGAAGCTCAGCTCGCGGACCATCCGCGTCGAGGGCTTCGACGACGGTGAGGCGGTCGAGGCGGCCGAGGCGATACCGCTGCTGCGGCCGCTGCTCGCCGACGCGCGCAACTACGACACCGTCCTCCGGCGGCCGTTCTTCCTCGACGCGCTATCCCGCCTGCCGGTCGCCGGCGGTGCCGAGGTCCGGTCAGAGGTCGATCTCGTCGAGCTGTGGTGGGCCCACGGCGGCGCGGACGTCGCCGACTTCGCGCCGGCGCAGGGGCGCCGGAACGTGCTGCTGAAGTTGGGCGAGCAGCTTCTCATGGGGCCAGGTGCTCCGTTGGCGATCCGCGACATCGATCCCGTCGCGCTGGACGAGCTGCTCCGGTCGGGTGTGCTGAGGCACGTCGACGAGGGCAGCACCGTGGCGTTCAGCCACGACATCTACGAGGAGTGGGTGCTCGAGCGCGTCCTGTTTGACCGGCGCGGGGACATCGCGACCGCGGTTCGCGACGGGCACCAGGACCTGCAGCTCGCCCGGCCCCTCCAGCTCCTTGCGGCCCACCTGCTCGAGCGGTCGCAGGACGGCGACGCGTGGGCCGCTTTGCTGGGCGCGTTCGGGGCCGACGACCTGCGCGCTACCTGGAGCCGCGTCGTCCTTTCGGCCCCCGTCCGGTCGGTCCGCAGCGCCGAGATGCTCGACCGCATCGAGGACTCGCTTATGCGCGAAGACGGACGGCTGCTCATGCGCCTGATCCTGTCGGTCCGCACGACCGAGACCGTGCGCGACCTGCGCTTTCTCGACGAGACGCAGTTCCCCGACCTGACGGGCGATCAGCGCGAGCAATACGCCTCCGAGGCGGCTGGACCGCAGGTCGTGAGCTGGATACGCCTGATCACCTGGCTCGTCCCGCGACTGGGCACCCTTCCGCGCGCCGTCGACGCGGAGCTGGTGCCGCTGTTCGATTCATGGGTGCTGGCGTTGCCGGCGCAACTCGCGAGATACGCGCTCGTCCCGGATATCGCGGCCTGGGCCAAGGGGCGCCTCGGGGACGGCGATACAGCCGGCAAGCCTGAACGCGGAGCCTGGACCGGACGCCGTGGCGATCGGGCACCCGCCCGAGCGTTGCTACTGAAGTCCGCGGCGGGTGATCCGGACACCGTTCGGAGCTACCTCGCCTCAATCTCTGACTACGCCCTTGACCGCGTGAGGAAGCAGATCGTTGACGGGAGCGCCGGTCTCGCCGCATCGCTACCCGCCGAGACTGCGGACTTCGTCCGCCGGGCCTACCTGCTCGCCCATGACCGTCGGCGCAGCGATGGCTACTCCTCGATCCGTGACCGCTCCGACGTCCTCGGCATCGGCGACGACCGCGACTTCTATCCGGCGTCGCCGTTGCGTCCGCCGTTCCTGCAGCTCCTGCGAACGGATGCCAGTGTCGGCCTGGCGCTGATCCGCGACCTCTGCAACCACGCGATGGAGAGCTGGCGACGGTCTTGGCGCCAGCGGGGCGAGACCCCGATACCGATCACCATCGACCTCGGTGAGGGCGACGCCGAGTTCTGGGGCGATGACGGCACCTATCGCTGGTTCCGCGGCGGATCGCACGTCCACATCCTCGACACGGCGTTCCTGGCGCTGGACGCCTGGGCGCACGAGCGCCTTGAGGCCGGCGACCCGCTCGACGAACTCTGCCGGCGCATCGCGCGGGGCAACGAGTGCAACGCGGCCCTTGGGATCTGCGCCGGTCTGGTGCTTGCAAACTTGGGTAGCGCCGCGACGAGCACGGTCGCGCTCGCGATCGGCACGCATCCGGCGCTGTGGACATGGGACATCGGTCGGCAGGTCCTCGACATGGGGTCGCAGGCCAACGAGATGGGGTACTGGGGAGGGTCGGCCTTTCTCGCCGGCGCGCTCTGGACGCTCAACCGGCTTCCCCACCGCCAACGCACCGTGCGCGACCTCGCGCCGTTGCTGGCGGGCCTGGCGCCCGAAGAGGTGAAGGCCGCCTACGCGTCCGCGATCGCCACCTTCCTCGACCGTGTCCCTTACTCAACCGCCGAGGAACGGGACGACCCGGAACGCGCGGAAACGCGCCGCTCATCGTTCGAGGCGCTGCGCCAACAGGCCGATCCGGCCAACCTCGTCCGCGAGGTGGTCGATGGCCGGGAATACATCTCGATTAAGCCGCCTTACGTCGAGGGCGAAGAGCACAAGGAGATGCTGGCCGGTCACGCGGCGCTCAATCGGGTCCTGCGGCTCTACCTCTGGGCTAGCGCCGCGGTCGAGAGCGGCGTGCCGGGTGGAGAGTTCACGCTGGACGACGCGTTCGACGAGATGGTGGCGCTGGACGAGGAGGACCTGTTCGACGAGGTCGCCCCCATCACCGACATGACCCGCCACAATGCGCAGTCGGCGGTGTCGGCCACCGCGGCCGTGATCGCGCGGCACGCCGAGGACGAGTTGTGGGCGAGGTCGGAGGAGACCGTCGTCGGGATAACCCGGCGCGCGGCGACGATGGCAGAGGTGAAGGACGAGCTGTCCATCCGCAGCGCCCACGTTACGGCCCACCCGCCGGCGATGGCGGCGCACGCCTATGCCTCGCTCATGCGCCGCCAGCCCTCCAATCCGGAGTGGCGAGAGGGGCTGCTCCAGCTCGCGGTCGACCCGATCGAGAAGGTCGTCGAGGCGGTGTACGACGCCGCGCCGGTCTTCGCGAACACGGTGCCCGAGATGGTCTGGGCGTTGTTCTGCCTCGCCACGCGCCGTGCCGCCCGCTCGCACGACAGCGGCCACGGCTTCCACTGGTCGCGGGCCGAAGCCCATCAGCAGTCGGAGATGGCCGACGAGATCGAGCGCGCGCTGGCGGCCGGTGAGACACCCAGTCCCGATCCGGCGCCGGCCTCGGCGGGCTCGCGGCCCAATGGCGACTACTACCGCTCCGACCTGCACTCCAACGCGTTCCGGCTCCCGATCCCCCCGATGCTCGCGCCGGGCACGCGCGATGCCCTGATCGCCCACGCGGCGTCCGCCCTGAACTGGGCGCTCGCCTCGCTCGGCGAGAGGGACGGGCGTGGGGACACGCCCTTTGAATGGCTGTTCGAGTTCGGCCGGTGGCTGGGTCGCCTGTGCGCTCTGCTGCCTGCGTCGGAAATCCGGACGCTCGTCATCGCGCGCGTCGATGCCGCGGCCCGCCGCGCCGGCGAAGAGGTCATGGACATGGTCGTGCGCAGCTTCATGATCGACCGCATGCTGCGGACTGAGGCGCTCGACGCCGGGACGCTCGAGAGCTGGGATCTCCTTACCGGCTGGATCGTCGATCGGCCCGTGTGGGCGGGAGAACCGGTCGATGCGGGCCAGCACGAGCGGGGCCTAGCCGTGTCGTCCTTCTTCTGCGCGGCGTCCGGCGGGATGGTCTGCGGCGTCGATTCCGCGTGGCCGAATCTCGACGCGGTGATGCCGATGCTAGACCGCGCGGCAGCCGCCTTCGGCGCGGAGAAGACCGCGTTTAACGCAATGCTCGCCCTCATGCGCGCGAGGCCCGACCGCCTGCTGCCCGATCCCGGCCTCGGCTGGATTGGCCGGGTCGTGCGTGCCCGGAGGTCGAGCCTCGATTTCTGGGAATACGCGTCGAACGGCGAGAAGGTGGTCCTTCTCCTGCGGGAGCTGATCGCCGCGCGGGCGCTCGAGCAGCACCACCGCGAGATCGTGGTCGAGGTCTCGGACGCACTTATCGAATTGGGCGTGAAGGGCGGCGCGTTCCTGCAACAGGACTTGGTGAGGCATGCCAGGTGACCGCCGACGTCGACGACGATGGCGAGCGGATGGTCTGCGCCGAATGCATCGGCGAAGCCTTCCTGAGTGCCGGCGTGACGGGCCGCTGCGGTGAGGCGATTTGTTTGTTCTGTGGCGAGATGGCACCGGCCATGACCGTCGACGAGCTCGCCGACGCGGTGGAAGCGGCCTTTTCCGTCCACTACTACCGGACCACGGACCAGCCGGACGCGTTCGAGTCCGCGATGCTCGCCGACCGCGAATCGGATTTCGAGTTCGAGCGACGCGGGGAGGATGTCCTGTGGGCGATCGCAGGCGCCGCCGAGGTGTCGGAAGAGATCGCGGAGGAGGTCCTCGAGATACTTTCGGAGCGGCACAGCGACTTCGACTCCGCCCCGGCCGGCGAGGAGTGCGAGTTCGATCCGGAGAGCCATTACGAACAGCGCGGCCCGGACGACGTCGAGTATCAGCTCGAATGGCGCAGCTTCGAGCGGTCGCTTCGGACTGAGACGCGCTTCTTTAACAAGGAGGCGGAGTCGCTCCTCGGGCGGATCTTCGACGGCGTTGGCAGCCTGACCACGGGAGATGGCCGTCCGGTCGTCAGGCTGGCAGGCCCCGGCGAGGAGCTGAGCGGTTTTCACAGGGCGCGGGTGTTCCATGGCCATGCGCGGCTGGCGCTGGCGCTCGAGCAGCCGGTGCGCGAGCTTGGGCCTCCGCCCAGCGAGATCGCAGTCGACGGGAGGATGAACGCGCGCGGCGTTTCGCTGTTCTACGGCGCGACCGACCCAGCGGCGGCGTTGGCGGAGGTTCGCCCCCCTGTCGGCAGCCGCGCGCTGGTCGGCAGGTTCGACGCCGTCCGGCCCCTGCGGCTGCTCGGTATCGACGCGCTGCGGTCCGTCTACATCGATGGGAGCGTGTTCGACTCCGGCTACATGGGCCGCCTCGAGCTCGCGAAGTTCCTGAAGAGCCTGAGCGGGCGCATGACCATGCCGGTGATGCCGGACGACGAGAGGTCCGAGTACCTGATCACGCAGGCGATCGCCGACTACCTCGCGTCGAACGTGGAGCTGGATCTCGACGGACTGCTGTATCCGTCGGTGCAGCGCGCAGGAAGTCACCACAACGTGGTGCTGTTCCGGAGGGCGTCAAAGGTCGTGCCGGCGGCGTTGCCCGACGGGACGGTCGTTTCGGCGAGCCTGGGCGAGATGGACGAGGACGACTGGTCGCCGGGCTACTCGGTTTTGGAGGTCGTTCCACCGCCGGATCCTCCGGCTCCACCCCGGCCGGAGTCGCTGTTCTGGGAAGGCCCGTTCATCGATCCCTTCGCCGCGCCAGATGACAACCGGGACCCAGCGCTGCGCCTGGAGGTGGACAGCCTAACCGTACACGAGGTCGCGGCGGTCCAAATCGTGACCAAGGCGACCCAAGTGACCCGTTACCGCAGTCAACGCCGCACGTTGGACATTTGACTTCGTGGCCTCGCGCTTGAAGATGGCGAGGTCCCTCATGCACTTCGCTGGATCGTCATGGTCGATCGAGCACCTGAGCATGAAGCGGAGCCAGCAGGGGTGAGCGCCACAGGGAGGGTTCGGGCTGGCTTAGGTGCGGCGCCCGTTCTATCTTCGTTCGCATGAGCGACGACCGAATCGAGGAGGGCGGCACCGAGAGACGGAAGCGACCGCCAACGCCTTCCTTGTTCATGCGCGAGATGCGGCCCGAGCTCTACTCGGACACCGTTGACCGTCCGCTCTACGTCCTCGACCGCGCCATGCTCGAGTTCCAGCTCGAGACCATGACGGCGCGCAACGAGCACCAGCGCTTCGAGATATTCTGCCGCAAGCTCTGCCAGCGCGTGATCTGCCCGCACATCCGCCCCCAAAGCGGGCCCGAGGGCGGCGGCGATGGCAAGACCGACGCCGACACCTTTCCCGTTGCAGAGGCGATCGCTGATCTGGGTTATGTCGGCAGTCCCGGACCCGACCGCGACGACTGGGGCTTCGCTTTCAGCGCGATGAAGGACTGGAAGCGCAAGGTTGTGAAGGACGTCGCGGGCATCGCCGGGACCGGCCGCAAGCTCGAGCGCGTCTACTTCGTCACGAGCCAGCCCGCACGTGCGGCCGACCGCGCCCGCATCGAGGCCGAGCTGGAGGCTGCCCACAGCATGCCGGTGAAGATCCTCGACCGCGCGTGGATCGTCGAGGAGGTGATCGACAGGGAGCGCAAGGACATCGCGCACGACTATCTGGGCGTTGGCCAGGTCGTGTCCGATCCGATGCGAATGGGACCGGAAGACTATTCGAGGCGCCGCCGCCTGGAGGACGTCGAGCGTGCGTTGGCCGATCCGTCCTCGTTCGAGGGCATGGAGCGCCAGCTTGTCACCGAGGCGATGGTCGCGGCGCAGCTGTCGCGCAACCTCGAGCTGCCGCGCCACGAGACGGATGGTCGACACGCCCGCGCGATCCGGCTCGCCGTCAAGCACGGGTCCGCGCGGCAGCAGCTAGAGGCGCGGCACGATGCGCTCTGGACCGCCTTCTGGTGGTTCGACGACGCTGCGGCGGTGTCGGATGGCTACGCCGGCATCGAGGCGGAAGCCCTCGGCGCCGACCAAGCCCGCAACATCGAGTTCCTTGTCCAGCTCCACCAGTTGCTGGTAAACGCGGTGCTCTACCGCATGCTATCGCCGGATGCCGCCGACCTTTCGGCCCGGTCTGACCGGCTGGAGGCCGCGTTGGAGGCGATGACGCGCGACGAGGGGCGCCCGAACCACCGCCTTGAAGCTCGCACCTCGCTCGCGGTCGTCCGCCTCGGTCGCTACTTCGCCGAGGGCAGGACGGGTGAACTGCCTGCTATCTGGGCAGAGCTGGGATCTATCCTCGACGAGGCCGCCGGCCTTGCGGAGTTCGATGCCGATCGTCTTGTGAGGCTGATCGACGTCGTATCCATCCCCGCCGGCCGCGATCCGACATACCGCGCCGTGGCAGAGCGGCTCGCCGATTTCGTGGCCAAGCGCACGTCCGACGCGGAAGGTGCGCTCATCCTCCTCCGGCAGGCTCTCCGGCTAGACTTCGAGGAGCGCTGCGAACGTATCCGGCTGCTGGGTCGCGCGGCGGTCCGTCTCGCCAAGCGCGAGCATGCCGAGCAGATGATCGAGGCCCATCAGCACCTTGCGATCGCCTACCGCGGGACTGACCTGTTCTGGGCGTCGCGATCGTCACTCCTGATGGCGGCGGCCGGCCTTGCCGCCGAAGGTGAGGAGTCGAGCGAGTTGCCTGTCGGCTTCGTGCCGACGGTAAAGATCTGGGCCTGGGTGGCCCTCCAGCTGAGACTCGTGCCGGAGCTGATCCTCTCGTTCCGCCTGCTGCGCATGGCGCTCGCCACGCTGCCGCTCGATGAGGCGTCCAAGGCCAGGGTCACGGAAGGCCTGGAGGAGCTGGACGCCGGCCTCGGCAGCAACATCCTCAACATGACCGATGCCGAGGTCGCCTCGCTCTCGCGCGCGCCGGACGCGCTGGAGGAGGCCGGGATGCCCGTCGCCCGGATGGCGCTGCTCCACGCCCTCGGCCATGAGGAGGTCCTCCGCGAGGACGAGGGCTACCGGGAGCTCGAGGCGGAAGGTGGGTTGCCGAAGTTCCTCGGGCTCCTCAAGGCTCAGCCGGTCTCGCGCGACCTCGTCGGCGGATTGGTCCTCAACTCGCCGGCAGGCCAGGTCCTCGAGACGTGCATCTGCGGACTGACAGTGGAGGTCGCGACCCCCGGCACTGATGCCGGGATCGTCACGGGACAGGCGCTGGTTGCTACGGTCGAGGCCATGCTGGCGACTATGATCGAGGACGGCGTCGGCCCGCACACCGAGCGGTTCCGTATCGACGTCGTCGAGACGGACGAGGACGGACCGAAGGTGCAGACCGATCCCAGGGGGATGCGCTCGATGGTTTCCTGGCCCAGGTCGCTGCCGGTCTGGGACTTCCCACGCCAACCAGACATCGGTGCGTTTCTCATACAGGTCGTGGGCGAGATGCTGGCGGCCACCTTCGCGCTGCCGAACCTCAAGGACGCGCTGTGGCGCCTGTTCGACCGCGGCAACGCGCACGACAGGGTGTCCAGCGTCCTCGGCTCGCTCAGCGGGCTGCAGCGCATCGCCGGTCGCCCCGTCGTCCGCCTCGATGGCGGCGGCCGCGACTATCCCATGCGGGAGCGGCCGGCGGTGGAGGAGGTCGAGCCGGCAGGTCCAGCCGACGACGATGACGGCAGGCCCGCGCGCGGAATGACCGAGGACGGGCGCCCGACCGTTTCGCGGCACCGGGAGGTCAAGGTGCAGTCGGTCATCGATATGCACAGCTGGGACGCGGCCAGCTGGAAGGGCATCCTCTACACGTCGCTCGACGACGACGTTCCGCCGGTGTTCGCGCTCGCGTTTCTCGACCGTGCGGCCGCCCGCCGGATCTTCGAACGGTGGCGGGAGCGGTTCGGCACGAAGGACGTGAACCATGAGATCAGCATCTCGATCATCCGCAACCTGCCGGGCCATCCGTCGACGCACTACGCCATCCAGATAACCAGCCGACGGCCGGACGACGGGGAGTGGGAGCGTGGCACGCTGTACCAGACGGTCTTCCGCATCCACGTCGTGGAGCCGGACGACGACGTGAACCTGGAAGGTTTCCTGACGAGGCTCCGCGCGGCCGGCTGCTTCATCCTCGCGCCCGCCGTGATCTCCGGCCAGGAGCCGGACCTGCTGACCGACCTCGTCATACTCAAGAGGTTCATCAACGTGGTCGACGCGGCCGATGTGGCGGAGCACGAGATCGAGCACGTGGGGCTCCAGACGATCGCGAGGCGCGACGCCGGATGAACGACCATGTCGCTGCATACGACGCGCAGTCCGAGCGGCTTGCCGCGGAATATGAGGCTCTCGACCCGTCGGGATACCGCGCCACCTACTCGACGCTGCTTCCGTCCGGTCCAGGCCTTCTGGCGCTCGACGTGGGCGCGAGCTTCGGGCGGGAAGCTGCCTGGCTGGCGGTTATCGGGTTCGAGGTCGTCGCCGCCGAGCCCTCGTCATGGATGCGCGCCGCGGGCATGGTCGACGCGGAGATGCGCAACAAGGTCTTCTTCCAGAAGCTGGGGATTTGATGAGGACCGCCGTGCGTGGATTGAGCGATGCCGACGTGCGGGCGCAGCGGCGAGGCCTAGTGGCATGAACGCGGCCGCTTGGATCACGCTCGGCCTGGGCATCGCCACGATCCTAGCGAGCGGCGTCACGTCTGCCTTCGTCACTAGCCGGCTGAATCGGAAAGGACCGCTTTGAGTTCCTGCGGGGAAAAGCGGAGACGCTTTATCTCGCGGTCGACCAGTACGCGAAGGTCCTCGGCCAGCATGCGCTCACCTACTATCCAGTGCTTCGCGGGGAGATCGACTGGAACCAGATGCTGGACCTTCAGATAGCCAGCGGCTCGAACCCGGGGAAGCACGAGGGCGCAGAGGTGATGGAGATGCTGGTTGCCCTCTACTTCCCCTCGGTCAGGCCCGCGTTGCACGAGTTGTTCGCCGCGCGCGACGCCTTCAACGAAGTCACTCACGCGATGAAGCGCGACAATAGGCGGTACGGCGAAGTTCCTGCTCAGGAGCACGGCACCAAGTTCCAGCGGGCGGTCGAACTCATGAACGAGCGCGGCGAGGCATTGCAGCGCGCCGTCGTCGAGACGGCACGCTTGACGGTCGGTACCAAGATCGCCTGATCCTCATCGTCGCAAACCGTCTTCCCTTTGGCGGATGCACTTCCTGGGACGTGGTAGTAACGCGCGATAAAGCTGCCGCAGCGGCGTTTCGTGGTCAGCGATGTCCGGATCTCGCTTGCTGTAGATTACGACGATCTCCGATTTCGCCAAGCTGCGCGTCCCTGCCGTGTCCTGGGCGATTAGGTAAAATGCGCCTCGAGCTCGAGCATTTTTTGGCTCGACGTCGCCCTTGATGAAGTAGTGAGCTTGCCCCATTCACCACGTGACCAGGTTGGAGCGGGCAAAAGCGAGCCAATAGGGCGGCACATTCTGATAAAGTTCTGCTAACTTTACGCCAAAAGCAGAAAAGTTGCTCTTGCGGCGTGAGCCGCGCCCACGTTCGTCAGCTTTCGGAAGCGGCTCGTAACGTCGCCAATGACCGATTTTGGGTCTTTGCGGTTTCAGCAGCGAGCTGAACGAAGGTCCGCTTTCCCCGCGTAAATGTCCAATACCCGACAGTCCGCAAACGGCCCAGAACCCGTCTTATTGGGTTGTTGGTTTCGCCCAGTCGTTATCTCTTTAATCGGATCGAAAGGAGATTTCGATGTCGATCAACGAGCGCCTCTATGCCTGCGCGAGCCTCGCCGGACCGCTGGTAGACGGCGACCTCGGGCACGCTGATGCCAATGCATTTCATGGCCTCCTGACGTTCGAGGCCGCCGAATTCGTCGAGCGCATTTCGCTCGTTCCTGGATGGTCCACGATGTCCACGCTCGATCTGATTATCGGCGTGGTGAAGGAAGACAATAGCGATCTTTCGTATCGTTTCGCGATAGCGCGATGGTCGAAACGCAAGGCTCAATACGATGAAGATTGCGCGTCATGGAAAGCCGCGGCCAACGAGAAAGACGATGGCTGGCGCGACAAACCGATGTCCTCGGCCCAGCGTTTCCTGATCGCCGACACGGCCAGACTGCTCGAAATCGAGATACCCGAAGCCATGAACAGGGGCGAAGCGGCCGACTGGCTCGACCGCAAAGGCGCCCACCTCCTTTACAAGCAGAATGGATAAGACCGATGAAAAATTACGAAATGTACCGCCCGAATGGTGAAAAGGTGTCGGTAGGAACGATGCGTATGGCGCTCGGGATCAGCAGCGAATTCAAGGCGACGACCCTGCGGTGTGTCGAGAAACTCGATAATCCCGAAACGATAAGCGACGAATTTTACGCGTCGTGCGATGCGTTGTTCGCGCGCTGGAATCACAACCATAAGACCATCGAACTGATGAAGGCCGACCCCGAATTTCAGGCAGAGAGTAGAAGGACGGCCTACGCTCTGAGCCTCCTTCAGATCGCTGATATGGCGGGTAAGTGCGAGGAAGAAGGTCCGCCGCTCGCCGATCAGTGACGGACGCCGCGGGAGAAGCGTGGAAATGGCGGATCGAGCAGAGCCATCATTTCGCCGATCGTCTTAGGGCCGGGTCCGACCATCCCGGCCCTGGCATGCTTTCCCTGTTTCCCCGTGAGGGTGACCCCGGCCAATAGACGAATGCGCTCCTGAATCCGGATCCAGATCGGATCGGTGGAAAGCAAGCTCATGCTGTGGGCGAGATAGCAGAAGATGCGCGTCGATCGTTCGAGTTTTCCGAGCCGGTGAACTTCATGCGTCAGCGCATAGAGATATCGGCGCCCTTCAAGGAACATGCGAGCGCTGGAATCGCGGCTCCATTCCGCGGTGACCAGCAGCTTCCACATGAACTTATCGCGTTCCAGATCCTGCCAGGTCGAGGCAGCGAAACCAGCACCGTGCCCGAAGTCCCCGGACTTGCCGAAGGCGAGGCGGATGACATCATCAGCATGAATAACATGATGGACGCGGCGGTTCGCCTCGCCAGGCTCGCAATATCCCGTCGCCTCGAGCAGGACATTGGCGAAGCTGGCCAGCCTGTCGGGCATGATCTTTCGCCCAGCAAGATCGGCGACAGCCTTTGCGACGTGAACGGCGATGTCCCTTCCGTCCAATCCATAGAAGCAGGCGAGCTCGTCCTTGCGCAGTCCACCCCTTAAGTCGATGCGATTAACAGCGGTAGCACTTGTTGACGGCCAGATGATCGGCGGTCGACCTCCAATCGGCAGTCCGAGCCTGGCTTGGTCGATGAAGTCTTGCACAACGGTCCCGACATATTCCGTGTCCGGGCCGGTAAATTTGGAAAAAGCTGCAAGCGTGCGAAGGTCGCTGCTCTGTTTTTCAAAACGGAAAGCACCGGGATGTCCTCCCTTCCAATCCATGTGATAATCGAGATCATCGAACGCGATTTTGCGCAGCGAATAAACCGTGTGGTTGGCCCGACGCAGTATCTCCCGACCGCACCCTGACGAACGCGCGGTATTCAGGTCCTCAGCTATACGCTTCATGACCGATTGTCTGAACGGATCGCGGGCGGCCAGAACCTTGAGAATGGCGCTGCCGCGGCGAAGGGTACGAAGAATACGAAAAACCGAAGCGATCGAACAGGCGAGCTCCGGGAAGTGGTCGGATCGCCATTGGGCTGACAGGCTCTTTGTGCCCTTCGCGTAGTCGAGCGAGGGCAATTTCTCGATCGCAAGATCAATCTCTTCGCTGAGAAGCAGCAGAAACATCGCGGGGTGCGTGCCACGAATATCTGCAAGGAATGCAGCGATCGCGTCGATGTCTACGCCCACAACAAGCCTAAATAGCCGCTCGCCGTAAAACGCGTCCGCCACCGTCGAATGAAGATAGGCGGCGATCTCTCGCCTGGTCTTCGGCAAATGCGGGAGTCGACCATCGTGGCCATATTGGTTTTCGACCCTCGCCAGCTTCCCCTGGTGAAAGTGGTAGAGGGGCGAGAAGTACAGAAGCGGAAGCTTCACCCCAATTGGTGCCGCCTCTTTCCCTGGCGCCAAAGGCGCTCCGATGGCCCGGGCGATATATCGCCCTCGCGCGATATGATGGGGTTCAAGGTTAATCGACGAGAGCGGGATCTTGCCGTCCTGCCACTCCATCAGCTGCTGGGCGTAATTTTGGATATCCGCACGAGCAGGGTCGTGATCGCGCATGACCAGCCGCCGATCTATGTTGATCGCATCCTGAGCAAGGTCGTCGTACATCATTGGATCTTCCAGGTCGTTCGGTTGTCGACCTATTTTATGATGAACGACATTTTACGCCAACACGTGCGTGTTCAGTCTACCGATATTGGGTTGTTGGTTCCGACCTCAGGCTCGGTCGCATACCGGGACCATGAGCCGGAGCGATCCATCTCCCAACGACTATCAGCTTGCGCATGATTCATTGCGGGACGGCTTCATCGTGCATGATGAACTGTCCGCTGAGTTCCCTATAACGGAAGAGGAACTGCTGTGGCTCAGCGAGCTGTTCGCCGCGATCCTATCGCACTCCGCCAAGGACAATGACTTGCAATGACCGACGTTCTGCCTGCCGCCGGATACATCCGCGTTTCCACCCGAAAGCAGGCGGAAGCCGGAACGTCGATGGACGAGCAGCAGACCGGCATCGCGCGGGAGGCCAAACGGCACGGCTACACCATCGTCCAGTGGTATATCGATGGCGGGATCAGCGGCCGCTCCGCCAACCGTCCGGAGTTCCAGCGCCTCATAGCCGATAGCTGCTCGAAATCCCGGCCCTATACCGCGGTGTTCATCTACAACTTCTCGCGCTTCTTTCGGGACGATTATGAAACCGAAGGCTATCGTCGCAAGCTCGAGAAGAACGGTGTGGACCTGCTGAGCGCGACGCAGCACATCACCCCTGGACCCCATGCACGATTGCAACGGGCGATCATCACGGCAATGGATGCCGCTGCCAGCGACATCAACGCCGAGCAGGTGACGGCGGTCATGCGCCGTAATGCCGAAGACGGCTTCTGGAACGGGTCGCAGCCTCCGCTCGGTTATGAAACCTACACCGCGGAAATCCGTGGCAAGAAACACAAGAAGAAGCTCAGAGTCGTCTCGTCAGAGGCCGCGACCGTCGAGTATGTCTTTGGCGCTTATGTCGGCGTTGGCGGCAAAGCCTCGATGGGCGTCGGCAAGCTTTCCCAGCACCTTAATGAAAAGGGTGTGAGCTACCGTGGTCGCAAGTTCACGCCCGCGCTGGTTCATACGATCCTGACGCGCGAGACATATGTCGGTCGCCACTATTACAACACGAAGGACAGCCGCACGAATACGAAGCGTCCGCGCGAGGAATGGATCGAGGTCGAAGTCCCCGCGATCATTCCGCAAAAGACGTTCGACAAGGTCCAGGCGATCCTCAAGTCGCGCGACCCCAGAATGACGCCGGCGCGTTCGCATTCGAGTCCGGTGCTGCTTTCCGGCCTTGGTCGTTGCGGCAATCCGGGGTGCGACGGCACCATGATGCTGATGACCGGTAAAGGCGGCCAGTATCGCTATTATGCCTGTTCCAACGTCCGCCGGAAGAAGGATCGCACCTGCGGCGGCAACAATGTTCCCATGCAGCAGGTGGACGACGCCGTCGTCGAAGTTCTCGAGCAGCGTTTGCTCGATCCTGCCCGCCTCGAAAAGCTTCTGGCGCAGCTCCTTGAGCGCTCAGCTGGTGCCGATGCCAAGCGCAAGCGCGACATCGTCACGCTTCGCAACGAACGCACTGCCGCTGAAACCGCCATCCAGAGGCTCTTCGAATCGATCGAGGCTGGACTGGTCGATCCGACCGACAAGGATCTCAAGAAGCGTCTCGCGGGCCACCAGTCGAGACGCGCCGCCCTCGACGAGGAGATTAATCTTCTCAAACGCCAGTGTGGCGACAAGCGGGGACGCATTGACAGCGAAACCATTGCCGCTTTCGCTGCTGGGTTTCGGAAGAAGCTCACTGATCCCAGCGATCCCGCGCTCCGAAAAAGCTACGTGCAGGCCTTCGTCAGCGAGGTCGTGATGACCAAGGAGCGCCTCACCGTTCGCGGTCCGGTGGCTAGCTTGGTTCAGGCGGTAAGCACGCCCAACGCAATCGATGCGCCGGTGCGTACTTCCATGGTAAATTGGCGCGCCCGACAGGATTCGAACCTGTGGCCCCCAGATTAGGAATCTGATGCTCTATCCGACTGAGCTACGGGCGCCCGGCTCTCGTTTAGCAGCCTCGGCGCGAGGCGCAATCGGAGCCGGTGTCAATTCAGCTCGTCGGGTGGAGTGACCGGAACGAGAAGAGGCTGCACCGCGATGCCTTCTTCCATCAGATCGCGCGCCTGTTTCGCGCTCGTCTTGCCGTGGATCGGTTTCTCGTCCTTTTCGCCGTAATGCATGGAGCGTGCTTCGTCGGCGAATTTGTCGCCGACCCAGGCGCTTTGCTTCAACATCTCCGCCTGCACTTTCGCGATCTTGGCGAAGGCTTCGACAAGTTTCGGCGGAAGGGCTTGGTTCGCCACACTGTCGCCCTGTGACTGTGTTTGGGCTGACCTATTCTCCTGCTCGGCCTTCGCAGGTGCCACGTCTCGCGCCGCGCCGTCACCCTTTTTACCGATAGCGGGCGCCATGGGGGCCTTGATGACCTCCTGCGTTCCGCAGCTGGGACAGGCGAGCAGACCGCGCGCCTGCTGGTCCGCGAAATCGCGCGACGATCCGAACCAGCCTTCGAAGCGATGGCCGTTCTCGCAATCGAGGTCGAAAACGATCATGCCGGGATAGCCCGACGGTTTGCGAGGCTGGGTACTTGAGCGCGCACCTCCTCGATCCGCGCCGGATCGATATCCGCAAAACCGACGCCCGAACGCTCCCCGCCCATATCGAGCAGGACCTCGCCCCAGGGGTCCACCACCAGGCTGTGCCCATAGGTACGGCGGCCATCCTCATGCTCGCCCACCTGCGCGGCGGCGATCACGAACGCGCTCGCTTCGATCGCGCGGGCGCGCTGGAGGATGTGCCAATGCGCAGTACCGGTGGGAACGGTGAAGGCCGCCGGGATGGCGATCGCATCGCACTGCGCCCGCCCTAGCGCGTCGAACAGCGCCGGAAAGCGAATATCGTAACAGATGGAAAGGCCGAGGCGGCCAAGGGGAGTGTCATCCACCACACCGGGCTTGTCGCCTGCGCGATAGACATTTGATTCGCGCCAGCTTTCGCCGCTTGCAAGATCGACGTCGAACATATGCATCTTGTCGTAAGATGCGCGGATGTTACCCGCCGGGTCGATGACGAGCGCACGATTGGCGCGCGTCTCGTCGGGATTCACGAAGGCGAACGAACCGAGCGAGAGCCACAGACCGGTTCGCTTTGCTGCTTCGCGCATTTTCGCGAGCGTCTCGTCGTCTTGCTCGCTCCGCAGCATCTGACCGGAGCGCTCCCTGTCGCGATCGAGCAGATTGCTCATCTCGGGCGTGAACAGCATCGCCGCCCCGCCCTCTGCCGCTTCGTCCACAGCTCGGACCAGTGCATCGGCGTTGTCCACGGGATCGACGCCTGTGTTCGCCTGAAAAAGCGCGATGCGTGTCATCCGATCGTCACCCGGCGAGCAGCGGCTCGAGCTTGCCCTGCTTTTCCAGCGCCGCCAGATCGTCCGATCCGCCCACATGCGTGTCGCCGATGAAGATCTGCGGCACGGTGCGTGCCTCCGGCGCCCGCTCAAGCATCTCGGCGCGCTTCGGGCCGCCCATGGTGATATCGTGCTCGGTGTATTCCACGCCCTTTTCGTCGAGCAGGCGCTTCGCCCGGCTGCAGAAACCGCAACCGAATTTCGTGTAGATCGTGACTTCGGGCTTACTCATCGAAAAATGATCCTTCGTGTTTCGCCGGTGCGTCGCAGGCCTGTCCGGCAGCAACCCCATACCGCGCGATCGGGTT
>NZ_LWFF01000033.1 GCF_001635685.1 Erythrobacter sp. HI0063 | reverse complement strand
GGAAGCCGTGCAGACGCATGGCTGGCTTGCCCCCGGTGAAATGCTCGATGGGTTGGGCATGGCGGAGACCACGCCGGGTCCACTGATCCAGGTCGTCCAATTCGTGGGGTTCATGGGGGGATATCGCGAAGCAGACATGTTAGGCCCGGTGGCTTCGGGCATCGCGGCTTCGGTCATCGTCACGTGGGTCACGTTCGTGCCGTGCTTCCTATGGATTTTCCTTGGTGCGCCATTTATCGAAAAACTGCGCGGCGTGAAGCTTCTGACAGCGGCGCTTTCGGCGGTGACGGCAGCAGTCGTCGGTGTGATCCTAAACCTTGCCATCTGGTTTGCGCTGCACGTTGCCTTCGCACGGCTTGACGAGGTTCGAGGTTACGGCGCACGCCTGCTCGTGCCGGACTTCGCCACGATCGACGTCGCCTCCGTCGTCATTGCCGCTGCGGCCCTGATCGCCATGCTGCGCTTCAAGATCGGGATGTTGCTCGTTCTCTTCGTGAGCGCACTCATTGGGTCGCTGTATTACCTCGCAACGATGGCTGGCACCTGAAATCACATCCAAGGAGAACTAAGATGAAGCAATTACGCAGAACATTGTTCGTCGGCGGCTTGGCTCTATCGCTATCAGCGATGTCGGCGGCTCTTCACGCGCAGGATAATCTCGGCAATCTCGAGGCGCTAATTTTCGAGGCATCGCACTCGGAGGTCACCATGACCGACGATGGGGTCGCACGCATCGGTTGGACGCGCGCCGACGTGCCGGTGATGGTCGACGGCATGCGCCTCGATCCCCCGGCAGGTCTCGGCTCATGGGCTGCCTTCAAACCCGTCGATGGCGGAGTGATGGTCATGGGCGACACGGTCGTATTCGAGGATGAGATAACAGCCGCGATGGACGCTGCCCTCGCCAACGGGTTGACCGTCACCGCGCTGCACAATCACTTCATATTCGACGATCCGCCGGTCTATTTTATGCATATCGGCGGGCATGGGGAAACCGCCAAGATGGCAGCGGGTGTAAAAGCCGTTTGGGATGCCATCAAGGAAGTGCGCGCCGCCTCGCCGACGCCGCAGCGCAGTTTCGGTGGCATGACGCCGGATGCAAACGGCACGATCGAAGCCCTGGCGCTGAGCGAAATCTTGGGCACCGAGCCAAGCATCGCCGATGGTGTCGTGAAATACACCTTCGCTCGCCAAGGCCGCATGCACGGCGTTGAGATCGGTGGTTCGATGGGGCTTACGACCTGGGCGGCGTTCTCGGGCACCAACGACCTTGCCGCCGTGGATGGTGACTTCATCATGACCGAGGACGAAGTCCAGCCCGTGCTCCGCGCACTGCGCGAGCGGGATATCCATATCGTAGCATTGCATAA
>NZ_LWFF01000032.1 GCF_001635685.1 Erythrobacter sp. HI0063 | reverse complement strand
AGTACGCGGAAAAGGCCCACCGCGTGCTGGAACATCTAAAGGCGGACGAGCGCACCCTGCTCACCGAGGTGCAGGACAAGCTGTCACGCAGCGGCGCGATGTACGAAGCCGAGGTCGAGAGGATGCTTGGGTCGGACCTTTACAAGCGGCTGGTCAGTGTTGGCCTGTTCGACCGAATGGAGGTTAGCAACAGTACCGAGTCTGTTGGCTACATCGCGTCGCCGAACGACTTCCAGAAATACGGACGCCCGTTCGAAGAGGACCCCATTGATGACGCGAAAGCGCTTATCGCTTCGTTGACCTATGGTCAGACGCGCAGCAACTCCGTGCGAGGTCGGATTACGATGCCCGAAGCATTGATCCGCACCCTCGTTCGCGGTGACGAGCTCGCCGCTGGGGCTGGCGGCATCCGCGCGATCGGCGAGGATTACAGAGAGCTGGAGGCGCGGCAAGTTGTCGAGACGACCGAGCAAAGCCGGGGTCGTTTCACCATGCGTCTTCTTAAAAAAGACGTTGGCGAGTTGGCCTTGACCATCGTCCGCGGCGGAGCGGCAGCGCAAGACGCCGTTCTGATGGACGGTTCCCCGGCGCGCGCCTTCAAGGGTCCCCACAAGAGCCGAAACGAGGTACGGGCTAAGAACGACATTGCCGACAAGCGGTTCGTGCATGATACGCTTGACCGGCTGAGGAGTGGAGGTTGATGGCTTTGGCCAAGGGTGCAGGTCTTGAAGAATTAGCGCGGGCGTATTTCGCGCGGCAGGGCTTCGTCGCCATCCGTAGCGTATCGATCCAGTTCGAGGAGGAGGAAGTCACGGATGTCGACGTCTGGCTGTACGGCCGACAGGGCGGTGGCGTGCGAACAAGGGCGCTTGTCGACGTCAAGGACAAGAAGTCACCGAAGGCGTTCGAGCGTATAATGTGGGCGCGCGGTATGCAGTTGGCCTTGAACTGTGACCGGGCGGTGGTCGCCACGACTGACACCAATGCGAAGGTGACGCGCTTCGCGCATCAGCAGAAAGTCGCATTGCTGACGGCCGCCTACCTTCGCCACTGGTCAGGTGGCGACGAAATTTTGAGGGAACGTCTAAGCCTCGAAGAGCTGTCGTCTAGCATCCAGTCCTACGCAGGTCACAAGCAAGATGGCGACTGGCTCAAGCAGATCGCCGCGGCCAAATCCGCGGTGGTGAGCTTGGCGCCATACCCCGCGTTCAACAGGGCCATAGCGTCGTTCCGGTTTTTCGCCGAGCGCGCCGCCACCCGCCCACAGCACC
>NZ_LWFF01000031.1 GCF_001635685.1 Erythrobacter sp. HI0063 | reverse complement strand
CGGTTCCGGCACGGGCCGGATGTCGGACGTGTCCTGCTTCATCACCAGAACCTTGCATCCATCCACGCTCTGATCGACTGCCGCGATCATGAGCGGTTTTTCCGGATCGGCGGTTTCCTGCTCCGAATCGATTTCCGGCTTTCCGGCTTCGGCACGGACCTGGCGGATTTTTTCCTTGCAGCGTTCCCGCTCGATCGGATCCTGAATGTCGCGCCAGCTCTGCGCCGGTTCCTGATAGGACGGCATATCGAGGGTATCGGCGCTGGGCGGAGCGGTCTGGGCTAATGCTGCGGTCGAGCCTGCAAGCAGTGCCAGAGCGACGGTCTTCGAAACAGTCTTACGCATAAGAGATCTCCCCATGTCTACTCTGCTTGTACGGCATGAGCCTTGTATGAACGGAGATGAATCCGGCTGGCATCAGTGTCCCTGTTTCCGGCTCAATTCGCGCATCGCATCGTCCAGCCCGTCCAGCGTCAGCGGATACATGCGATCGTTGACGATCTGCCGCATGATCCGGGTCGATTGGGAATAGGACCACTGC
>NZ_LWFF01000030.1 GCF_001635685.1 Erythrobacter sp. HI0063 | reverse complement strand
GATCTGAGAAGACAACATCATACCCTGGGTGATTAATTGCTTCGAACTGTGCGGCAAAGATCGTATCGCCGTCAGAGTTTTCCAGTGCGACGAAGCGCATCTCGTGAAGAACACCTTTGGTATTGCTCACCACCCCACTCAGTTGCGCCTCATCCATTTCGGCGAGCCAACGGCCTAACTCTTCCTCTGTATCACCAGCGGCGGGATGCGCTCGACGAAGGGCAGCAAGCACTGCCTCATCTACCTCGTTCAAGGAAACTGTGCCCTGTAAGGATAGCTTGGAAGCGACCGCTAAAATCGCTGCGTCCACGAGCGGGACTTTGACTTCCCTTACCTTCATAGCGTTAAGGGTGGGTGGGCCTTTTGCAATTTCAGGTATCGCGGCCATTCGATCGCCTCTTCTCATAATTTTGCTGTAAAGCTCTCTACCCAGAATGCTCTCTACGCGCCTCGCATAAAACGGGAGCCGAGCCTACACCGCGTCGAGGTCGTGCCTTGGATGTGCGTGTGGCGAGGTCATCATTTTCTTGTCCCGCTCCGGCAATGCTTCCCACATTCGGTATCTTAGCTACGACACCGATTTCGTCGCTGCGTCTCATCCCGTCGGATATTGGCAAAATCCATCCGTTGTCTTGAAGTTGGTCAGTAGCGCGTGGGACCATCGTTCGCCAGTATTGCCTCTGCATTCTCAACGCTCGCGGGTTAGGATGTCTACCGGTCAAACAGGGTGAACCCGACCAGCCGAGTACCGTTTTTCCTAAGCGGCGCGGTCGAAATCTCTAGCTATTTGTTCGGCCATCTGGATGCGCAAGTTGGCGAGCGGCGGGGTCATGGGGCTTTCATCGCCGATCCGGCGCAGGAACCAGTCGGCGAGCTGGTATAAGGCCGACGGCATATCGATGCCGATACGGCCCTGCACCCGCAACCACGCCAACGTCACCATGGCGGTAAGCACGACGTCGCAGCTGACATGGCGCCGCATCTCGATCCAGTCTTGCGAGGTTTGCGGCAGGTCGACCTCGGTCTTACCGGTGAACAGGTCCCGCGGTAGCCCCATCCGTAATCCGATTTCGGATAGATGCGCCCAATCTCGCCCCTGCCCTTTGAGTTCAAGCGCGAGATCCATATGCGGTCGCATCTCCCCATGCCGGATGCGCTTATTGGCGCGCAGCTGATCCGGAAGGAGCAGGCCGTACTGCATCGCAGCCAGCGTCAGCAGCGGGAGTTCGGCTGCGAGCCCGCCATAGGTGACCACCCGATGGTCTGGACGGAACCGGATGTGATCGAGCAGGCCCTCGACGATGGCTTGCTCGTCGCCATGCTCGCGCTCGGTCCAGGCGGAGAGCCCTTCGATCGCCATCGTGCGGTCATCACCGATGACGATGTCCAGCGCGGCGGCGGCGAATATCCGCTTGCAGGCCTGGTTGTGGCGCTTGCGGCCTTGGCGCTCGAGCTTGGCAACGCCCTTGGGATCGATGGCGCGGTAATCCTCGTGGAGATACTCATCCCATGCGGATTCGGTATCGATGAACGTCAGTCTCAGCATTGTATTTTCCTTCTTCAGGTTGGCCCCGCCAACCCGCTCCCCTTCCAGTGATCAGAACCCGACGGGCCGCGCCCGTTCGATGGCGCGCCACGCTTCCCACGCCGTGCTCAGCGAGGTTCGCTCGTGCCGTGAAAAACGCGACCAGAGGAAGGCCAGCCACAGGCATTGCGCCTCGTCCGGTGCCTTTCGCGACCGGGAGAGGATATTCGAACCTGGCCCTGCCCGCTCGATCCGATACGCCGCAGCGATCTCCTCCATCGCGCGGTTCGCACATTCGAGCGGCAGGAGGTCGAGATCGCCGCGTTCCCGTTGCAGCAATTGCAGGTCGGCCAGTGGGAGCGGTCCGCCCGCGGCGAACGCATGGCGCAGATAGTGCTGCGAAGTGCGCGAGGCGCGCGCGATCACGGTCGCATCGGACGGTATGCGTTCGGCAAGACCGGCGAGGATGTCCGCGCGGGTGGCCGTCCTGTCGAAAGCGCGATGGTCGATCGCAAACCTCGCCGCTCCTTGCCGTCCGCGGGTGACGGTGAAGATCGCGGTCGAACGGATCGCCGAGCGGGTAGCGAATTCATTTCGGTCGCGGATGATGACGAGCGAACACAGGATCCGCGGATGCCGCCGTAAGGTATCGGCCATGGAAATGGTCCCCCCTTGTGTAGAACGAGAAAGGGCGGCGCTCCCGCTGGAAGCGCCGCCCTGTTTGGTCCGGTCGATGGAGGCGGTCAGGCTGCCGCGGTGTCGACCGGGACCGCGGTGCCGTCGGTCTGGAACGCGAAGGCGTCCGCTCTCCAAGCCCCCGTTCTGAGAACCGGGGCAAGCGCTTCCGCCGCAGCAGCAATACGAAGCTCCGCTCGTGCGAATGCGCCTGATCGCTTCGTTGCCTTGGCGACCGGCATTTCCGTCAAGACACCTCGCCCGTCGATGGCGAACTGACGGCTCTTATCCACGGTGACGAGGACGAGCGCATTTTCCGCGCCGATACAGACCGGTTCGACCCGCACCATGCCGATGGAATCCAGCATCCGGAAAACCAGGAAATACCATGCGGGCCTGGTGTCCGCGTCCGTATTGTAGACCGCGAACACTGCGTCCTGACGATCGTCGGCGGCCTTGCGGGCGATGCCTTCCATGACCGGCAGGCTAGCGGTCACCACGCCGCCGAAGGTCACCGCCGACGTGCCCGTCGCGGTCACCGGCAATCCGAGTTCGAGGCGGAGGGCGAGCGCGTTCGCCCGGTGGGCTTCGAGCCCACCAGCATGGGGTTTGTTCATCAATCTGTTCCTTATGTCAGTGTGACGGCGTCTTCGCCGGAGCCTTTTCCCTCAACTGGATGGCCCATCATCAGCGCCGCCAGTGCGCCACTTCCACTTTTCGTTTTACCGGTTCCCAGGTCCAATCGGACCGGTAGCGATCGATCCAGTCCACCGGGACCATCGTCGGATCGCGTCCGACCAGTTCGCGGTACCAGGCGATTTCGGCGTCGTGCTCCGCTTCGCGCACGAGCTTGTGATAGACGCCATGAAACGACAGGCGGTAGCCGCGCCGATACGCGTCCTTCTGCAGCCGATGCGGCAGATCGCTCGCTTCGAAACGCCAGCTCAATGCCTTCGCACCTTCGAGGGCGTGGGCCATGACCGTGCGCCCGTCCCCGCATACATGCGCTAGGAGATTGACTAGGCTGGCGACATCGTCGCCCGCGCGGTGCGAAACAGGATTGAACAGGCCCGCCTGCATCAGAAGATACCCTTGCGCGCGGCCATCGAACCCGATGGCGCGCCAGTCGACATCAGCCATGGCGCAGATCCACGGCATTGCGCCGACCTGCGGCACGAGCTCTTCGAGATGACGCCGATCGAAGGCGACGTTGAAGGCCAGGCAAGCATCCGCCTCGGCAAGATTATCGGCGATCTGCTGCGGGACGAACCGCTTGCCTTCGACCATTTCGGTTGTGATCCCGGTAATCCGACTGATATGTGGTTCGATCGGACGGCATGGCTGCTGCATGCCGCTCCTCAAGTTCTCGACCGCAATCACGCGACCCTGATCGTCGATGACGATCATGACGACGGCGATCTCGATCAACTCGTCATATTGCGGATCGAATCCCGTCGTTTCGAGATCGAGGACGGCCACCCTCATGTGCGGGGGCCCCGTCCCTTCCGGCGCTTTCCACTGGTTCAGTGGCGCGATGCGATGGATGATACGCTTGTCCTCGTTCGCCGCCAACATTGGCGGCGAATTTGTCCATTTTGTCATGATTGTTCTCCTCGTGCGTACACGGGGACGGTCGGAAGAAGTTCTTTTCCATCTCCGTCTCATCCCCGGGTGCCCGTCACCCGAAGAGTTTTTTGCTGAACCGGCCACCTGCTGCGGCTTTTCCGCCTGCGGTGGCATACCTCGGCCTCCTAATCCTGTGCTCTGGCAAAGCGCGACGGTCGTTATTATCTCATTCGATCTACAGGGAGGGGCGAAGCCCGAACAGAATGGATAACAAGACGAAAGGGGCTTGGCTTCTCGCCCAATCCAAGAGTTTGGACGGCTATTCCGGCGCCGGTGCCGCTCGCCTCGAGAACATCTCGTATTCGGGCAAGGTCGGTCGTCTTTACAACTTGCTCCGCCGTCAGTCGGATGAGCAGAGCACATTCACAATCTCGAGGCAGATTGTAGAAAACGCGTGTCAGTTGAACGGCATCGACAAGTCGGCACGACGTGATGGGCTGCAGATTCTGAGGGATGCGGGCCGCGTCGACGTTGCAGGCGACGGGTCCGTTGCGGTGCTGGGCGCCACGACACAGGCGGTGCTAGAGGCGACAGTCGAGATTTTTGACGATCAGCGTCCCAGCTCAGACGAGCAGGCAATCATCGACCTGTCCGAACGCGTGTCTGGTAAACCTATGAAGCGCGCCGAAGCCGAGGAGTACATCTCCGACACGCATAAGCTAGTGAAGGCCGACGCGACCACGCTTGTGGATCTGTCGAAGAAGACGGCGCTCATTGACGAGGAAGGCGAACGCAGCAACGGCATCTTGTTCAACTCGCACACCTTCCGCGACGGCAAGTACGCGGAAAAGGCCCACCGCGTGCTGGAACATCTAAAGGCGGACGAGCGCACCCTGCTCACCGA
>NZ_LWFF01000029.1 GCF_001635685.1 Erythrobacter sp. HI0063 | reverse complement strand
ACTGGGCTTTTGATAAAGCGCCCGCGCAAGCAAGAGCCTCTGTCTCTGTCCACCAGACAAGTTTGAGCCCCTTTCAGTGATAAAGGTTTCATAACGCATTGGCATGCGATCAATGTCTTCTGCGATGGCCGCAACTTCAGCAGCCTCGCGAATGCGATCAAGGTCCACACTGGACTCGAATAAAGCGATATTCTCGGCGATCGAACCAGAGAATAAAACGTCGTCCTGCAAGACGGCAGCAATTTTCTCGTGATATCTCTGATAGCCAAATTCTCGAATGGGCGTTCCATCTATTGCGACAGCACCAGAAGTGGGCTCCAGAAGACCCAACATGATTTTCGCGAGCGTGGATTTACCGCAACCCGAAGGACCTTTGATGGCCACGTGCTCGCCCGCAGCGATCGAGAGTGAAACTGAGTTGAGAACAAGCGGATCGGCATCTGAGAACCGAAAATCGACATCGGTAAGCTTTATCTCACCCCGAAGTTCCTGTTCTTGGGTGCCAGGGAAATCAAAACTGATGTCTCTCGTCGCGAACGCGATATCAGAAATTCGTTCGAGATGAAGACCCAGCATCCGGAACTCCATGAACTTGTCGACGAGCTTTGACGCGCTTTGCATGAATTGGGTTTTGTAGGCTACGAACGCGAAAATCATCCCGACGGTGAACTGTCCGTTGAGAACGAGGCCAACAGCCAGAGCTACTACGATAATGGTTTCGAGCTGAACGATCAGGGTGTTCGACGTTTCCTGCCATATTCGCACCCGCTCTTCCGAAACCCCGGCGTTGAGGCTTTCGCTGAGTTTGTTTTGCCAGCGAGAGAACCGTCCTTGTTCCTTGTTGGAAAGTCGTAGCGGAACGATTCCGTCAATGCTTTCGATCAGCATCGATTGTTCCTTCGCGCGCGTCGCTATGGCGGCCTCGGTGGCCCTTCGCTCCACCTGAAATAGGAGCAAGCGCACAGCTAGGTACAGAACGAAGGCGAACAAAGAAATTAGGTTTCGTGGACAAAGGGTATCCAGAGTTTGACTGAGGCGAGCGCGACGAAGCCGAGATAGGATTCCTTGGTTTTGTCGTAGCGGGTCGCAACGCGTCGCCAGTTCTTGAGTTTATTGAACAGTCGCTCGATCAGGTTGCGCCACTTGTATTTCGCGCGATCATGCGCGGCGGGATTACGCCGGCCCGCCTTGGCCGGGATCACCGCCTCGACGCCCGCCGCCTCAATCTCTTCGCGGATCGCATCGGCATCGTATCCCCGATCAGCCAGGAAGGCCTCGATCCGGTCAGTTATCATGCGGAACAGCGGTGCGAAGCCCTGCACATCGTGCGCTTGCCCCGGTGTCAGCACGAAGCCGAGGGGCAAGCCTCTGGCATCGCACCTTGCGTGGAGCTTGGTGGTGAAGCCGCCGCGCGATCGGCCAAGCGCCTCGGTTTGCTGAGTCCCCTTTTTATGCCGACGGCACAATGATGTGCCCGG
>NZ_LWFF01000028.1 GCF_001635685.1 Erythrobacter sp. HI0063 | reverse complement strand
GGTGCTGCGCGGCTTCGATGGTACGCTGACCATGCTCGACGGCCCCGGCGGCGGCCAGCGCGGCGGCGGCGGCGGTGGTGGTGGCGGCTACGGCGGCGGTGGCCAATCGGGCGGCTATGGCGGCGGCCAATCTGGCGGTGGTTACGGCGGTGGCCAGTCGGGCGGCGGCTATGGTGGCGGCTCCGGCGGCAATCAGGGCGGTGGCTCGGGTGGAAGCCAGGGCGGCGGCTCCAATTACGACGATCTGGACGACGATATCCCGTTCTAAACGGGCCCAGCTATTCCGGGGCGTCAGTCCTTCTTGAGAGCGGCGAGCGCGGCGAATGCGCCGCCGGTCTTGGGATCGTCCAGCCCGGCATCCTCGCGCGCGGCATCGGCTTCCGGTCCGCGCGCATAGGGATCGATGGCGAGGCCGAGGCTCTGCGCGATCGCCTCGCCTAAGTCGAAGGATTGGCCTTCGAAGGGCACCTCGTCCAGATCATCCTCCGACAATTCGATTTCCTCTTCCTCGCTCGCCGACTCGGCGTGGGAATATCGCGGCACGAAACGCAGGGTGACCGGCTCGTCCACGCGATTGGCGAAGGGCTCGCCCGAAACCGCGCAGGCCTGGTCGAAGCGCGCGGTCAGATTCCCCTTCGCCGCGATTTCCTCTCCATCGCTTTCCAGCGCGATCTCGGCCACCAGCGCGTGCAGCGCGGGCAGGCCGAACCGCCCGGCCAGCTTGCGGCGCTCGTCTTCGTTCGCCTCGATCCGCAACGGAGCGTCGGGGAGGCGGTCGATTTTCACGATCCGGCTCATTTCGGGAGCGCGGTTCTCGATAGCGGTCACGCGATATCTCCCGCCAGCATCGCATCCGCGCTCGTCGCGTCGAGACGCAGGCGCAGAGCGCGCAGCCGATCGGCGAACTGGCGGGCCAGGGCATCGTCGGTCAGCGTGACATTGCGGCGCGCTGCCTCTTCGAGCGTGGGGCCATTGTCGGCAAAGCCGGTGCGATAGGCGCCGAGCCGCCCGCCCAGCGTGCTCATCAATTTGCCGATCTTCTTGCCCACCACCAGATCGCCTACGCCCGATTGGCGCAATTGCCCGTCCATATCCTCCACGAAGATTTCGGTGAGATAGGCGGTGCGCGGCGCAAGCTCCGGATTGCCTTCCATACGCAGCATCACCACCGCCAGCGCAGCGGTCACCATGTCGAAGCGGCCTTCCAGCGTGTCGGCAACGCCGCAATGCCGGTACCATTCAGGCTCGCGCGCGATTTCTATCGTGCGATGCCAGAGGGGGCGCATCGCCTCGCGCGGGTCGGTCGGCTTGCGGAACAGGCGGTCGAATAGGCTCATCTGGGGGGCGGGGCTCCTGAAGGGCATGGTGCAAAGGGCAAGGTCGGCTGCGTTCAGCGGCAATTCAAGCCCTGCCTTCCAAGCGCAAGCACGCAAATATTTGCAAGCCCGGGCGCGGGCGCTTAAGGCGGGCCACCGGTTCAGGGTGCCCCGGCCGTTATGCCCGGCGCGCCAGACGATATGGAGTTTTTGTGGTTTCCACCCGTGCCTATGGTCGCAAGATCGCCAGCCTCGCGCTTCTCGCAGGGGCGGTCGCCGTGCTGCCTGCCTGCACCTCGATCCGCGAAAACCGCGGCTATATCGTCGACAGCACTCTCATGAACGCGATCCAGCCCGGCCTCGACAACCAGCGTTCGGTCGAAGCCACCTTGGGCCGCCCGACCTTCATGAGCCAGTTCGGCGAGCCGACGTGGTATTACGTGTCGAGCACGACGGGCCGCAAACCCTTCGTCCGCCCGCAGATCGAAGCGCATCGCGTGCTCGCCATCCGTTTCGATCAGACCGGGAATGTCCTGTCGGCGGATACGTCGGGGATCGATCAGGTCGTCTATCTTTCGCCCGAAAGCGACACGACGCCCACTCTGGGCCGCGAGCGCGGTTTCCTCGAAGACCTGTTCGGCAATATCGGCGTGGTCGGTGCGCCGGGTGCAGGCGGCGGAGCGCCGCGCGGTCCGGGCGGCTGATACGCCGTTCTTGAACCGAACAGGCGCGGCCCCATATCGCGCCGCATGAGTGACAGCGAAAACCGCCACGGCCTAACCCAGTGGCACGGCACCACCATAATCGGCGTACGCAAGGGCGATCGGATCGTCGTCGCGGGCGACGGGCAGGTCTCCATGGGCAATACGGTAATGAAGCCGAATGCCCGTAAGGTCCGCCGGATCGGCAAGGACGATGCGGTCGTTGCCGGTTTCGCGGGCGCGACCGCCGATGCCTTCACCCTGTTCGAACGCCTCGAGAAAAAGCTGGAGCAATATAGCGGCCAGCTGCTGCGCGCCGCGGTCGAACTGACCAAGGATTGGCGCACCGACAAATATCTGCGCAATCTGGAAGCGCTGATGATCGTCGCGGACAAGGACAATCTGCTGGTCCTGACCGGCAATGGCGACGTGCTGGAGCCCGAAGGCGGCATCACCGCGATCGGATCGGGCGGCAATTACGCGCTCGCCGCGGCCAAGGCGATCGCCGAATACGAGGACGATCCGGAAACGATCGCGCGCAAGGCCATGCAGGTCGCCGCCGACATTTGCGTCTTCACCAATGGCAATGTGACGGTGGAAGAGGTCTAGGTCTTCCCGCCCGCACGAATGGCCGCACCAATCGGAATTTTCACATCTATGTCTGACTCCCTCACCCCCAAGGCGATCGTCGCCGCACTGGACGAGCACATCATCGGCCAGAAGGATGCCAAGCGCGCCGTTGCGGTCGCGCTGCGCAATCGCTGGCGCCGCCAGCGCCTCGCCGCCGACCTGCGCGACGAGGTTACGCCCAAGAACATCCTGATGATCGGGCCGACCGGCTGCGGCAAGACCGAGATCTCGCGCCGCCTCGCCAAGCTGGCCGACGCGCCGTTCGTGAAGGTGGAAGCGACCAAGTTCACCGAGGTCGGCTATGTCGGCCGCGATGTCGAACAGATCGCGCGCGATTTGGTCGAAGAAG
>NZ_LWFF01000027.1:0-2500 GCF_001635685.1 Erythrobacter sp. HI0063 | reverse complement strand
GTACTAAGCCTGCCGATCGCCACAACAGACGGTTCAACCGCACCCCTGCTTACGGCTTTTTTCACGTCTACCTCAGCAGTGGCAGTCACTGGCCTCATCGTCGTCGATACGCCGGTCTTTTGGTCCCCCTTCGGTCAGGCGACGATCATGGTGCTGTTCCAGATCGGCGGGTTCGGCATCATGACTGCGGCGACGCTTCTGGGCCTGATGGCGGGGCGCGGCTTCGGATTGCGTGACCGGATGGCGACGCAGGTGGAGCGCAATCGGCTCGATACGGGCGATGCGGCTTCGGTGCTCAAGCTGGTCTTCGCAATCACCATAGCGGTCGAGGCGATCGTCGCAGTGGTTCTCGCGCTACGGTTTGCTCTGAGATACGGTATGCCCTTCGGTGAGGCCGCCTGGCACGGCCTGTTCCATTCGATAAGCGCCTTCAACAATGCCGGATTTTCGAGTTTCTCCGACAGCGTGATGGGATTTCAGAACGATCCGATGATCTTGGGTCCGATCATGCTGTCGGTCATCCTGACGGCACTCGGCTTCCCTGTGATGCAGGACATCCGGCGTCATCATCTACGCTGGCGGCGCTGGTCTCTGCATACCAAGATCACTGTGACGGGGACGGTGGCCTTGCTGGTGTCCGGCTTCCTCGCGATCCTCGCGATGGAGTGGAACAATCCCGCCACTTTGGGACCGATGGGCGTCGGCGCGAAGGTGCTGAACGCCGCCTTCCATTCCGTCATGCCGCGCACCGCCGGATTCAACAGCCTCGATGTCGGCGGCTTGCACGACGAGACGCTCATGACGAATTTCTTCCTGATGTTCGTCGGCGGGGGTAGTGCAGGCACAGCTGGTGGCATCAAGGTCACCACTTTCCTGGTCCTCTTCGCGATCGTCCTGTCCGAGGTGCTTGGCCGCCGCGATGCCGGCCTGTTCCAGCGGCGTTTCGGCCGCGCGGTCGAGCGACAGGCCTTGTCGGTGACGGTGTTGGCCGCGTCGCTTATATTCGTCGCGACGAGCTATATCGCCTCGATCTCCCCTTTGCCGCTCGACGATATTCTGTTCGAATGCATATCCGCTTTCAGCACGGTGGGTCTGTCGACTGGCATTACCGGAGATCTGCCGCCTACGGCGCTGCTGGTGCTGTGCGTCCTTATGTTTGTGGGGCGCGTGGGAACCATCACCGTTGCGACTGCGCTTGCCTTGGGCGGGCGCGAGCGTCCCTATCGCTATCCGGAGGAGAATCCGATTGTCGGCTAGACATCGAAAGCCCGTGCTGGTCGTCGGCCTGGGACGCTTCGGCGGTGCCGTGGCGCAAACGCTGGAGCGGATGGGCCATGAGGTTTTGGGCGCGGACACCGATGCGCGCCTGGTTCACGAATTCGCAGGCGAGCTAACCAAGACGGTGGAAGCGGACTGCACCGACAAGACCACTCTCGATCGCCTGGGTGTCGCCGGTTTCGAAGCTGCGGTTGTTGCGATCGGGACCGATATCGAAGCCAGCGTGCTGGCCGTGCTCGCCCTTTCCGATCTCGGGCTGACCAATATCTGGGCCAAGGCGACCAATGACAAGCATGCGCGTATTCTGGAAAGGATAGGCGCCAGCCACGTCGTCTTTCCCGAACAGCGCATGGGCGAACGTGTCGCCCATCTGCTCAACGAAAGGCTGCTCGATTTCATCGCTTTCGGAGATGAATTCGCGATCGCCCGCCTGAAGGCGCCGGAACCGATCGTCGGACTTCCGCTCGTCACCAGCGAATGCCGCAAGAAGTTCGATGTGACCGTGGTGGGTGTGAAGCGGGAAGGCGAGAACTTCATCCACGCCGTGCCAGACACCATCATCTTTCCGGACGACGAATTGGTCGTCTCCGGCCGGATCGCGGATATCGAGCGCTTCTCGGCGGCTTGATCCGTCAGCCTGCCGGTCGGCAGGCTGGCCTCTGCCTAGCCAGCTGAGCGCAATGCCGGGACGATTTCGCCCACGTGGGGGAGGGTCCCGATCTGGGGCTGCGCGAAGAGATAGCCCTGCACATAACGCACGCCGATATCTTCCAGAACGCGCAGTTCCTCTTGTGTCTCGATCCCTTCGGCCACCAGAAGCAATCCCATTTCGCGGGACAGGTTCACCAGGCTTTTGACGATCTGGCGCCGCGCAAGGGACGTGTCGAGATTCCGGATCAAATCCATATCGAGCTTGATTGCGTCGGTCTGCAAATTGGCCAAGAGGCCGAGGCCCGCATGGCCCGAACCGAAATCGTCAATGGCGGTCGTGAATCCAAGCGCCTGATAAGCCCTGACGATGCTGCGCACATGGTCGGTGTCCAACCGCTCGTTTTCGGTGAATTCGAAGATGAGCCGATTGGTCGGAAGGCCCGTTTCGAGCGCCGTTTCCATCGTCAGCTTGATGCAGGCAAGGGGCGAGTAGACGGCGTTGGGCATGAAGTTGATGGAAAGCTTGGCCTCCGTATCCAACAGACCGGCAGCCACCGCTTCCCTGATCGCG
>NZ_LWFF01000026.1 GCF_001635685.1 Erythrobacter sp. HI0063 | reverse complement strand
GGCTAGCGCCTTGCCGATTTCGCTGCAATGCACTATGTGCCTGCCCAATATTTAGGCACGCAATCGATATGACCCAACTCCCCCTCCCTCCGGTCCCGCCCCGGCCCATCGCCATCGGCAATGTCACGATCGACACGCCGGTGATCCTGGCGCCGATGACCGGCGTCACCGATCTACCGTTCCGCAAGCTCGTGCGCCGCTATGGCTCGGGCCTCAACGTGACCGAGATGATCGCCAGCCAGGCCGCGATCCGAGAGACGCGCCAGAGCGTTCAGAAGGCCGCCTGGGATCCGATCGAAGAGCCGGTGTCGATGCAGCTGGTCGGCTGCGATCCCGTGTCCATGGGCGAAGCCGCCAAGCTCAACGCGGATCGCGGTGCCGACATCATCGACATCAATTTCGGCTGCCCGGTCAAGAAGGTGGTCAACGGTCTCGCCGGATCGGCGCTGATGCGCGAAGTGCCGCTGGCAACGAAGCTGATGGAAGCGACGGTCAAGGCGGTGGACGTGCCGGTGACGGTCAAGATGCGCATGGGCTGGGATCACGGCAGCCTCAACGCGCCCGATCTGGCCAAGATCGCCGAGGATCTGGGCGTTCGCATGATTACCGTCCACGGGCGCACTCGTAACCAGATGTATAAGGGCAGTGCGGACTGGGCTTTCGTCCGCAAGGTCAAGGAGGCGGTCTCCATCCCCGTCATCGTGAATGGCGATATCTGCACTGTCGAAGATACGGCAACCGCGCTGGAGCAATCGGGCGCCGATGGCGTGATGATCGGGCGCGGCGCTTACGGAAAACCGTGGCTTCTGGCGCAGATCATGCACTGGTGGCGGACAGGCGAGACGATTGCGAGCCCGAGCTTCGACGAGCAATATGAAGTGCTTGTCGGCCATTACCGCGAGATGCTCGAGCATTATGGAGAGGATGTCGGCGTGAAGATCGCGCGCAAGCATCTGGGATGGTATACCAAGGGAATGCACGGCTCCGCCGAGTTCAGGCACCGTGCGAACTTCATCGACGATCCCACTGTCGTGCTTGCCGAAATCGAGAAATTCTACGAACCGTTCTTGCATCGGCGCGCCGCGTGACGGCTGCGCTGGCGATGCCCGATCCTGCGGTGCTGATCGCCGGCATGGTCTTCGCGGTAATGGTCATCGATCCCGACCATGGGATCGCGCAGGTGAATCCGGTGGCCGAGGAACTGTTCGGACGCAGCGAAGCGCGGCTGCGCGGCAGGCCCGTCGCCGCATTCGCGCGGTTCGAGGAGCCGCGTATTTCCGCGCTTCTCGCCGATCCCGAAGCGCAATTCGTGGCGCGGGACCTGACGCTGACGGTCGATGATCGGCAGCGGCGCGTCAATCTGACCTGTTCGCCCGTGCCCGCCCATCCGGGTTGGCGCGTGCTGACCTTCTCGGAAATCGGGCAGGGAGAGCGTGACGAGGATGGCGATGAGCGCGTCGAACTGCGCGCCCCCGCCGTATTGGCGCATGAAATCAAGAACCCCCTGTCCGCCATCCGCGGGGCAAGCCAGTTGCTCGAACGCCGCGCGAGCGACCGCGACCGTCCGCTCGCACGCCTTATCGCGGGAGAGGTGGACCGCATCGCGCAGCTCGTCGATCGGATGCAGCAGCTCGGCAGTCGGCCTGCAACGCCTTCGAAAGAGCCCTGCAATCTTCATCAGGCGATCCGGAATGCGATCGCCACGGTTTCGACAGGGCGCGACGGTAGCGTATCGATCGACGAGGCGTTCGATCCGTCGTTGCCGCCTGTCGCAGCGGACGCCGCGACGCTGGAGCAGGTCCTTATCAATCTGGTGGCGAATGCCTGCGACGCGGCGGGCGATGCCGAACATCCCACGGTCACAGTGCGCACGCGCTTTGCCAGTGGGTTGGTCTTCAATGCGATCCGCTTCGGCAAGAGCACGCGGCTTCCGATCGAAATCATCGTCAGCGACACGGGTCCGG